>JAJYGM010000174.1 GCA_021785095.1 Actinomycetes bacterium | reverse complement strand
ACCGGGAGATCCTGCAGGAGCGTGTATCTTGGGACGATCCGATCCTCCTCCCCGCGGGCCCGCACCTGTACATCGTGGTGAACAGTGGCGGTGATTGGGTCTGGAAATGTGACTGCGGGTTCGAATTCTGCGACTACCGGCAGAATTGGAAGCTGGAGGCGCTCGTCTACGTGCGAGACACGAAGGAGCTCCTGGGGGAGCTGTACCCGCAGCTGATGGCACCGGCGCCGGAGTGGCAGGTGATCCGCGAGTACTACTGCCCGCAGTGCGGGACGCAGCACGAGGTGGAGAACCCGACACCGTGGTACCCCGTCATCCACGACTGGGAGCCCGACATCGAGGCGTTCTACCGAGAGTGGCTGGAGCTTCCTGTCCCGGAGCGCCCGCGAGCGTGACGGGTCGGGCAGCTCGAGGCGGAGCGGGCCGAGCGCTCGTGCCCGTCTCGCAGCGCGCCGTGGACGAGGTCTGCCCCGATGTCGCTGCCGAGCCGCACGTCGAGGAGTGCTTCGGCGGTCGTCTCGGGGCGACCGGGCGCCCGCGTACCGGAGCCCGGACCAGAGCCCCATGACTCGGTGGAGATCTCAGGCGCGGCCCGCTGGCGAGGCGCGCGTGGCGCCGGTGCTTCGCGGCGCTGTGGCTCCGGCGAAGCGCACCCGAGTCGTGCTCGAGATCGCCGATCCGCCAGAGGCTCGCGCCGTGGCTGCGATGCTCGAAGATGACGGCAACGACGTCATGTGGTGCCAGGGTCCTGCGGCACCCGCCAGCTGTTGCCCTCTCGCGGCGCGCGGCGAGTGCATCCTCGTCGAGTGCTGCGACGTGGTCGTCTTCGGCCTTGGCCTCGACGATCCGCGGTGCCGGGAAGTCCTGGAGGCCCTGGAGCACCACCACCCGACGACGCCAGTCGTCGTCGCGACGTGCGAGCCCCCCGATGCACGCTGGGCGCCACTGCTGGCCGGCCGCCGCGTGGTGCTCCTGGCGCGCCGTGCGAAGGACCTCCGCGATGCCGTGCGAGAAGCAGCCGGCTCGTCGGCGAAGAGAGGCCCTACTGGTGGAGGTGCGGGAACTTGACGGCGCGAGCGACCCCGGCCCCGGGCATGCCGGCGGGCGTGCCCTCTTTGGCGATCGTACGCGGCGCGGCACACCGGTGACGAGGTGCGCGCGATACTAGCCGGAGCGCTCGGCGCACCTGTGCGTGCCGGGATGGTGGGGGAGGCGAGTGCAATGGACCACCAGCGTTTGTCCCGTGAGCAGTTCTTCGTGTCGTCGGAGCTCGGTCCGTCGGGCTTCGAGCCCCCGCGGAGAGGTCCGTCGGACCTCGGGCTCCCGAGGAGAGATGGACCTGGGGGCACGAGGGACGCGATCGCGAAGTCGTGGCATCGCAGCCGGCTCTCCGGCGTCCAGCCGAGCTGCCTCGACCCGCCCTACGCCGTCCTCGACGACGAGCACCAGCACCGCCTGCTCCGGGCAGTCCGGCCGGTCCTGGAGCACCTCGACGAGCAGCTCTCGGGCTGCGACGTCTCGCTGGCGGTCGCCGATGCGGATGCCAAGATCGCCAGTCGATGGGTGACGTCCGGTCACCTGGAGCGCCAGCTGGACCGCATCATGCTCGCAGCTGGGTTCTCCTACAACGAACAGCATGTCGGCACCAATGCCATCGGGACCGCCCTCGAGCAGGGTGCTGCTACGACCGTGGTCGGTGGCGAGCACTTCGTCGACGCGCTCCAGGACATGGCCTGTGCAGCGGCTCCGATCCACGACCCCCGCACCGGTCGAGTCATCGGCGTCATCGACGCCACCGCGTTGTGCGGCGACTTCAGCCTGCTCATGCTGCCTCTCGTGAGACGAGCTGTCGCCGACATCGAGCAGCGCCTCGCGGACGAGGCCTCGACCGACGAGCGGCTCCTGCTGGCACGTTTCCTGCAAGTCACCCGGCGCTCACGTCGCCCCGTCGTCTCGATGAACGACCGGATCTGCATAACGAACCGTGCCGCCGCCGCGTTGCTCGACGTGACCGACCACGCGGTGCTCTGGGAGGCGGTGCGCCGAGCGCGAGCGATGCCGACGGCACCGGACGCCGTCCTGCAGATCGGGAACGCGCAGGCCATCACGGCTCGCCTCGCACCGGTCGTCGACGGCGGGAGGGTCGTGGGCGAGATCGTGGAGCTGCGTCCTGAGAGCGCACCTCGCGACGGACGGAGCCGGTCGGCTGGCGCCTCGCGCCGGGCCCGGTCGGGCGACAGGCGCGCGGCACGCTGGGCGCCGAGCCAGCTCCCGCTGCTCGTGGGGCGCAGCACCGCCTGGACCGAGACCGTCGCCCGAGCGGTCCACTACGCCCAGGGTCCCGGGCGCGTGCTGGTCCAAGGTGAGCCGGGTGTCGGCAAGCTGGCGGTCGCGCGTGCCATGCACGAGCTGCGCGCCAAGGACGCGCCGTTCGTCGTGTGCGACGCTGCCGAGGTGGCCTCTCAGGGGCCGATCGCATGGGCCGAGCGCACCGCACGCGCGCTCGGCGGGCCACCGGCCACCGTGGTGATCCGTCATCTGGATCTGCTGGCGGGCACCGCGGCGCAACAGCTCGCGCAGGACATCGACGATGTGGCTGACCACAGCGGGGTGTGGCTCGCAGCCACGATCGCCACCGACTTGCCCGGCCCCCGCCTCCCCGTGGTGGACCGCTTCCCGAGCACCGTGGTGGTCCCACCACTGCGCCAGCGCGCCGACGACGTCCCCGTGCTCATAGAGAACCGGCTCGGCGGGCGGGCCTGCTCGCCCGATGCCGTCTCCGCGCTGGTGGCCCAACACTGGCCGGGCAACGTCCGGGAGCTCTACGAGCTCCTAGACGTGCTGTGTCGCGAGCACGCAGCAGGCTCACCGCTTGGCCTCGAGGACCTTCCGCCGCGACTACGCATGCGTCGCTCGAACCGCCTCACGCTCCTCGAACAGGCAGAGGTGAGCGCGATCCTCGATGCGCTCGCGTCCTGCTCTGGCAACAAGGTGCACGCGGCCAAACGCCTCGGGCTCTCGAGGTCCAGCCTGTACCGCAAGATAGCCGCTCTGGGGGTCGACTGGGTGTAGGGTCCGGCGAGCCGAGCGACGTCTCGCCGCGCGACGCCCGGTGCACTGCGGAGGTGACCTTCGCGGCTGGCAGCGAGCTTTGCGCCGGCGTCGAGCTCGTCGAGGCTGTGCTCCGGAGCGGCCCGACAGGACGGTAGGATCATGGGAGCCTCTGGCGCAGCTGGACGTCGCGAACCGACCTGGAACTGGACGATGCGTTGACCCGAAACAGAACGATTCGGGAGGGAGCAGGCCAGGTCGCCAGCCGCTCGGACCGTATCGCGCGACGGACAGCACGAGGAGCTCGCTCATGACCACGTCACCGCCCAGCGTCACAGCCGCCGCTGCGAGCGCGCTGCAGCGGGTGCGCCAGGCGCTTCGCGACGCCGGCTACGACGAGCTGGTGGCTCTGCCGGGCTGGGAGGATGCCACCGAGGAGGTGGTGGGCGAGCTGCTCGGCGGGTTCGCCGACTTCGTCGACCACGAGATCGCCCCGCTCGACGCGGTCGGGGACCGTCAAGGCAGCCGCCTCGATCCTGGAACTGGCCGGGTGCTGAGCCCCGACGGCTTCCGTGGCGCTTACGAGAAGTACGTGGCCGGGCAGTGGCAGGCGGTGCCGCTCGCTGCCGAGCACGGCGGCGGCGGCCTGCCGTGGTCGGTGGGGGTGGCGATGGCCGACCTGCTCGCGGAGGCGAACGTGTCGCTGTCGCTGTGCCCCATGCTGACCCAGAGCGCCTGTGAGCTGTTC
>JAJYGM010000144.1 GCA_021785095.1 Actinomycetes bacterium | reverse complement strand
GAGCCGGACCCTCCCGTAGGCTGAGGCAATGTCGCTCCGGGTCGCGATCGCCCAGCTCGACATGGTCGTGGGCGACATCGGGGGCAATGTCGACCGGATCCTCGGGTCGCTGCGGCGCGCCGAGGCGGCCGGCGCGCAGCTCTGCGTCTTCCCCGAGCTGGCGATCACGGGCTATCCGCCCGAGGACCTCCTCTTGCAGGCGGGCTTCGTCGCCGACAACGAGGCGGCGCTCGCCGAGGTCGCGGCGTCGACGGGCGACTGCGCGGCGGTGGTCGGGTACGTCCAGCAGCTCCCTCGTGCGGCCGGCGGCATGGTCGGCGAGGAGGCGACCGGCGCGGAGGCAGGGGCCGACACGTGGGCAAGCCGTCGTCCTCACCTCGCGAACGCCGCAGCCATGTGCGCCGGCGGGCGCGTCGCTGGCGTTTACCACAAGCGCCTCCTCCCGAATTACAGCGTCTTCGACGAGCAGCGGTGGTTCACGCCGGGGGACGGACCGCCCCTTTTGTACCGGGTCGGCGGCGTGCTCACCGGCGTGTCGATCTGCGAGGACGTCTGGGCGAGCCGCGGCCCCGTCGCCCGGCTCGGCGCGGCGGGCGCACAGGTGGTGGTGAACATCAACGCGTCGCCCTACTCGCGCGGGCGCCGGGCGGAGCGCCTCGCGATGCTCGCAGCGCGCGTCAGGGAGGCCGGCACGGCGATCGTCTACGTGAACCTCGTCGGCGGCCAGGACGAGCTCGTCTTCGACGGGGCGAGCCTCGTGGTCGCCGCGGACGGCGCCCTCGTCTGCGCCGGCGCGCAGTTCGAGGAGGACTTCGTCGTCGTCGACCTGCCGGTGCCCCGAGCGCAGGAGCCGAGCGCCCGGGTGGTCGACCTGGCCGGCCCGAAGGCGCCGGCGCGCCCGAAGGCGCCGGCGACGCGCTCGGTGACGCCCGAGCCGCTCGACCCCGTCGCCGAGGTCTATGCGGCGCTCGTCCTCGGCACGCGCGACTACCTCGGGAAGAACGGGTTCGGCGGCGCCGTCGTCGGCCTGTCGGGCGGCATCGATTCCTCGCTCGTCGCCGTCGTCGCGACCGACGCGATCGGCGCCGAGCACGTCCACGGCGTCGCCATGCCATCGCGGTACTCGAGCGAAGGATCGGTGAGCGACGCGCGCGTGCTCGCCGAGCGGCTCGGCGTCCACTTCCGCGTGGTCCCGATCGACCAGGCGCACCGGTGCATGGACGCCGTGCTCGAGTCCGCGCTCGACGCGCCGCCCGTGGGCATCACCGACGAGAACCTCCAGTCGCGCCTTCGCGGCCTCATCCTGATGGGCATCTCGAACGCGACGGGATGGATCGTCCTCACGACCGGCAACAAGAGCGAGACGGCGACGGGCTACTCCACCCTCTACGGCGACTCCGCCGGCGGCTTCGCCGTGATCAAGGACGTCTTGAAGACGCTCGTCTACGACCTGTGCCGGTACCGCAACGCGCGTGCCGTCGCCGAGGGGGCCGTCGAGCCGGTGCCGCCGTCGGTCCTCGTGAAGCCGCCGTCCGCCGAGCTTCGCCCCGGGCAGCGCGACGACGAGTCGTTGCCGCGCTACGAGCTGCTCGATCCGGTGCTCGAGGCCTATGTCGAGCGCGACCGTGCCGCAGCGGACCTCGTCGCCGACGGCTTCGATCCGGATCTCGTCGAGCGCGTGGTGCGGCTGGTCGACAGCGCCGAGTACAAGCGGCGGCAGGCTGCGCCCGGCGTCCGCATCACCAACAAGGCCTTCGGTCGGGACCGGCGGATGCCGATCACGAACGCGTACCGCCCCAGGACGAAGGACGCGCCGGCGCGCGCGGCACATGGAGGCTGACCCCGGCTCCGTCAACGACGAGCGCGGCGCGCTCAGGCTGGAGGAGGCCGCGGCCCGTCATGGCGCCTACCGCTGGGTGGAGCGCCGCCTCTTCGAGCTGACCGGGTCGTGGGCCGCCGCGCCGGGGCTGCCCGACGAGGCGCGGCCCCTCCTCTTCGAGGCGAGCGCCGCGCACGCCTGGCACGCCGAGCTGTGGGAGGCCCGCCTGCCGGTGCTCGCCGGCGTCGATCGCACAGCGCTCACGCGGCCGCCCGAGGGCGAGGTCGGGCCGATGCTGGAGAGCCTCGAGCCGGGCGCCTTCGGGGGGGACGACGGGACGGCAGGGCGGCGGTTCCTCGTGGGGCTCGCCAGGGTGGTCCTGCCGCTCCTTCTCGTCTCCTACCGCCGGCTCGGCCAGCGTCTCGTCCCGGTCGCCGACGGGCCGGCCATCCGCGCGCTCACCCTGGTCGTGCGCGACGACGAGGAGGAGCTGCGCGCCGCCGAGGGCCTCCTCGACGGCCTCCTCGGCGACCCCGAGGCGGTCCAGCAGGCCGCCGAGTGGACGCGTGCGCTGGGTGACGCGGTGTGGCGCGCCGGCGAAGAGGACGGTTTTGTCCCTGGTCGAAGGCCGATCGCGCCCCGCGAGAGGGGTGGTGGGGGAGGGACCCCTTGACCCCGCCTGTAAAATCACACCACCGGCTGCCTGCCCCCGCGCAGGAGCGGCCATTCAACGCCGGCGCGGAGCGACCGCCCAGCCGGTGCCGAACGTACTACACGGGAAGGCTCGGGTCGGGTCTTGGCGAAGGAACGCATCGAACGGGACGACGAAGACCTCGTACGTCTGTACCTCACCGACATCGGGCAGTACCCGCTGCTCACCAAGGACGACGAGGTGCGTCTGGCGCAGGCGATCGAGGCCGGCCGCCAAGCCGACGACGAGCTGCGCGCCGCGCCCAGGACGCTCGCCGCTGCGAAGAAGCGGGAGCTGCGCCGGACCGCGCTGTCGGGGGAGCGGGCGCAGCAGACCTTCGTCCAGTCGAACCTCCGGCTGGTCGTCTCCATCGCCAAGAAGTACCAGGCTTCCGGACTGCCGCTGCTCGACCTCATCCAGGAGGGCAATCTCGGTCTCATGCACGCGGTCGAGAAGTTCGACTGGCGGAAGGGCTTCAAGTTCTCCACCTACGCGACGTGGTGGATCCGCCAGGCGATCACCCGCGGCATCGCCAACACCGGGCGCACGATCCGGCTCCCCGTGCACGCCGGCGACACCCTGGCGCGCGTGCAGAAGGCGCAGGCCCGCCTCGAGCTCAAGCTCGGCCGCCCCGCGACGCTCGCCGAGCTCGGCGTGGAGGTGGAGATGCCCGAGGACAAGCTCATCGAGGCGCTGCGCTTCCGGGCGGAGCCGCTGTCGCTCGCCGAGCTCGGCGTGGAGGTGGAGATGCCCGAGGACAAGCTCGTGGAGGCGTTGCGGTTCCGGGCGGAGCCGCTGTCGCTCTCCGAGCCGCTGCGTGAGGACGGGGACGCAGAGCTCGGGGACGTGGTGGAGGACAGATCGGCGGAGTCACCCTTCGAGGTTGCCGCGGTCTCGCTCCTTCCCGAGGAGATCGGTCGCCTCCTCTCGCCGCTCGACGAGCGCGAGCGCGAGATCCTGCGACTGCGCTTCGGACTGGACCGCGGCGAGCCGAGGACGCTCGAGGAGGTCGGGGAGCACTTCAACCTGACTCGGGAGCGCATCCGCCAGATCGAGGCTCGGGCGATGTCGAAGCTCCGCCACCCGTCCTCCGACACGGGCGCCAGGGACCTGCTCACCGTCTGACCGGGCGAGGTGCTGGGCCTCCTCCCCGCCGGAGAAGCCCCCGGGCCGTTGGGACTACCATCGGCGATATGAAGAAGCTCCTCGTTCTCGCCGTTCTCGTCGCCATCGGCGTGGTGGCGGCCCGCCGCCTGCGCGCCGACTGAGCGATTGTCAGACCGCGTGGC
>JAJYGM010000142.1 GCA_021785095.1 Actinomycetes bacterium | reverse complement strand
CGGCGACCTGCCCGCGGACATACTCGAGATGAGCGCGCAGTACCTGGCGAGCCACCTTGCAGGCGACCTGGCGGGCGAGGGGCGCTGAACGCCGGCAAGAGCCCCGCGCAGGTGGCCAGTGCTCAGCGAGGGGAGACTCGGCTCGTAAGGAGGCCTTCCCGCGCGCACGCGGCGGCGAACCGCTGGGCGTCACGGGGGGCGCACGTGCAGGAGTCGTTGTTGAAGTACGCGTAGACGTCAGCCTCCGCGGGCCACGTCCGGGCGATGCGGGAAGCCCAGCTGGCGAGCGCCCGGCTCCCGTAGCAAGGTCGGGGTGAGGCGACGCCTTCGTGGAAGCGGAAGTACCCCCAATCGGACGTCTTGACGACCGGCCAGCGTCGCCAGGGCGCGTCGGCGATGCACCACGCCGCTTTGTGGCGCGCGAGCAGCTCCCACACAGCGTCGCAGTCCCAGCTCTCGTGACGCGCCTCGACGGCGACGCGGATCCCCTCTGGGAACGAGGCGAGCGTCTCGTCGAGCCGTCCGGTCTCGACGCGCATCGTCGGGGGGAGCTGCAAGAGCACGGGTCCGAGCTTCGGCCCGAGGTGGCGCACGCGCTCGGCCAAGCGTGCGACCGGTTCTCGCGGCTCGCGAAGCTGCCTGCGATGCGTGAGGTAGCTGCTCGCCTTCACCGCCATCACGAACCCGTCCGGCGTCTCGTCGCGCCAGCGGGCGAAGACGTCTGCTGCGGGGAGCCGGTAGAAGGCGCTGTCGACCTCGACCGTCTCGAAGCACCCTGCGTAGAAGCGCAGCCAGCGCGACACCGGCAGGTCTGCGGGGTAGAAGCAGCCCGACCAGTGGCGGTACTGCCACCCCGACGTCCCGATCCTCAGGGGCACGTCCCATTCCTACCCCGGTTCGAGCGCGCGTCCTTTCGACCTCGAGCCTGCCGCGCGTGGGCAAGTCCGCGGACCGCCCGTCGCAGGAGGCGACATGCGCGAGCCTGGCGAGCGGGAGGAGAAGGGCAATCCCGGACCAGACGTACACTGGCCGCCGGGCAGCCGCCAAGCGGCGGCGCTGAAGGAGGTGCGACGTGAGCGGGATGGACAGCGGGATGGCGCGCGGTCCCGTCCCACAGCGCAGGTTCCTGGCCACCGAGATCCCCGGGCCGCGGTCCCAGGAGCTCGCCTCGCGGCGCGCGCGTGCCGTCGCGCATGGTGTCAGCTCGTCTACCGGGGTGTACGTCGACGACGCCGCGGGGGCGATCGTGAGAGACGTCGACGGCAACTGCTTCATCGACCTCGGCTCCGGCATCGCCGTGACGACCGTCGGCCACGCGAACCGCACGGTCGTGCACGCGGTGAGCGAGCAGGTGGCGCGCTTCACGCACACCTGCTTCATGGTGGCGCCGTACGAGGGCTACGTGGCCGTCTGCGAGGAGCTCGCCAAGGTGACTCCCGGCGACCACGAGAAACGCTCCGCATTGTTCAACTCGGGCGCCGAGGCGGTCGAGAACGCGGTGAAGATCGCGCGTCACGCGACCGGACGTCAGGCTGTCGCCGTGTTCGACCACGCGTACCACGGCCGCACGAACCTGACGATGGCGCTGACGGCCAAGAACTTCCCCTATAAGGACCGCTTCGGCCCGTTCGCACCCGAGATCTACCGCGCGCCGATGTCCTACCCGCTCCGCGACCCGGAGGGGATGACCGGTGAGGAGGCGGCAGTCCGGGCGATCGACCAGATGTCCGTACAGGTGGGAGCCGACAACCTGGCGTGCGTCCTCATCGAGCCCATCCAGGGAGAGGGTGGCTTCGTGGTGCCCGCACCTGGTTTCCTGCCAGCGCTCTCCTCGTGGTGCGCCGACCACGGCATCGTCTTCATTGCTGACGAGGTCCAGACGGGGTTCGCGCGCACCGGGTCGTGGTTCGCGGTCGAGCACGAAGGCGTCGTCCCCGACCTCATGACCACCGCGAAGGGCATGGCCGCGGGGATGCCGCTCGCGGCTGTGACCGGCCGCGCCGACCTCATGGACGAGGTGCACGCCGGCGGCCTCGGCGGCACGTACGGAGGCAACCCCGTCGCCTGCGCCGCCTCACTGGCGGCCATCAAGACGATGCGCGACCTGGACCTCCCTGCCGCGGCCCGGCACATCGAGGCGCAGGCTCTCCCCCGGCTCGAGTCCATGGCGAAGCAGCATGCGGGGATCGCGGACGTGCGCGGGCGAGGCGCGATGCTCGCGATGGAATTCGCCGACCGCAGCAGCCTCCGTCCCGACGCGGCCACTGCGCAAGCGGTCGCACGCGCCTGCTACGCACAGGGCGTGATCGTCCTGACGTGCGGGACGTGGGGAAACGTCGTCCGACTGCTCCCTCCGCTCGTGATCGGCGACGACCTGCTCGACGAGGGGCTCGACGTGCTCACGACGGCGATCGGCGACGTGCTGGGATGACACTGGGATGACACTGGGCTGACACTGGGCTGACACTGGGATGACACTGGGATGACGAGGAGCAGCGCGGGCGTCACATCCTGCCGGCTTCGATCACCCGTCCGAGAAAGCGCTTGGTCCTTTCGTCTCTGGGCGAGTCGAAGAGCTCTGCGGGAGGCCCGTCCTCGACGATGACGCCGTCTACGAGGAAGACCATCCTCGTCGCGATCTCGCAAGCGAACCCCATCTCGTGGGTCGCGAGCAGCATCGTCATCCCGGCCAGCGCAAGCTCTCGGATGAGGTCGAGGACCTCGCCGACGAGCTCGGGGTCGAGCGCGCTCGTCACCTCGTCGAGCAGCACGAGCCTCGGATGGATCGCGAGCGCCCTGATGATCGCGACGCGCTGCTGCTGGCCTTCCGAGAGGCACTCGGGATAGTCCCGCGCCTCGTCGCCTAGGGCGAACCTCCTGAGGAGCGCCATCGCCTCCTCCTCGACTTCGGCCGCCGGCAGCCCGAGTGCCTTCGCCGGAGCGAGCGTGATGTTGCGCAGCACCCGCGGATGCGGGAACAGGTTGAACGATTGGAAGACCATGCCCATCTGGCGGCACACGAGCATGTCGTCCACGTCAGGATCGGTGATGTCATGTCGGGATCGCTCACGCCACCCCTGCGAGCCGCCGAGACATGTCGCGTGCGATCAGGTGGTCGGTGAGACGCGCGAGCGGGATGGTGAGCAGGAGGAACAGGATCGCCGCCACCGTGTAGCCCGAATAGTTGAACACGGCGCTGGAGTAGATCTCGGCGGCGCAGTTCGCTTCGATGACCGCTCCGAGCACCGCGACCAGGGCGGTGTCCTTCTGCAAGCTGACGAATGTGTTCAGGAGCGGGGGGATGATCGTCCGCACCGCTTGGGGCAGCACGACGTAGCGCACCGCGGTGCGAGGACGGAGCCCGAGCGAGCGGGCCGACGCGACCTGGCTGTGCGGAACGGAATTGAACCCGGTGCGGCAGACCTCCGAGACGTCTGCGCTGTAGCCGAGCACGAGAGCCAGCGCCCCGTAGACGAACGCCGACTGGCTCGACACGACGGGGAGGTAGAGCGCGGGCAGTCCGAGCCCGATCGCCACGATGACGAGGATCGGCGGAACCCGCCCCGGAAGAAGTCGACGAAGGCGACGGCAAGCATCCGCAATGGGAACAGCATTGGCGTCTTCCACTGACGGATGAGCGCGATGACGGGCGCCAGTGCGAGGATGAGCACCTCGCCGAAGACCTCGCATGACGAGCCATCGCTGCCTCTAGGCCTGAGTCAAGCGTAGGGGGGTGCCCCCTCATGACCGCGTGTCAGATTTGCCTTGTGTTTCAGGCGGTTCTGGACTGGCGGCGCGAGGAGG
>JAJYGM010000318.1 GCA_021785095.1 Actinomycetes bacterium | reverse complement strand
TCGCCGCGACGAGCAACTTCCGTTTCAACGAGAGCCCGCTCGACGTGCTCGCGCGCTCGACGCATGCGACGTCGACCGCGCGCTGCTACGCGCGAGAGGGCGGCTCGTGGATGAACCGGACGGCGATGCCGGCGTTGCGCGTGCCGGACTGGAACATGTCGACGGTCAGCCAGGCGGTGTGACCCGCTCTTCGCTCCGCGGGTACGCGGGCCGGGGTGCGCGCGGGCCGGGGTGCGCGCAGCGAGAGGCAGTAGCGTCGTGACGGTGCCGCGCGCCTCGACCCCTCCTGCAGCCGCAGAGGACCATGACCCGCTGCGTGCAGCGGCACACCGCCGCTGGCGCGAATCGGTGCTCCCGACCCTGGTCCGCTACATCACGATCCCGTGCCTGTCCCCCAGCTTCGACGACGGCTGGGAGGCGGCGGGCCACCTCGCCGAAGCCGCGTCGGTGCTCCAGGAATGGGCGAGGGGACGGGCCGTCGACGGGCTCGCCGCCGACGTCGTGGACCGGCCGGGGCGCACCCCCCTCCTCCTCGTCGACGCGCCGGGGACCGGCGGCGCAGCCGGCACCGTGCTCGTCTACGGCCACCTCGACAAGCAGCCTCCCCTCGGCGTGTGGCGCGAGGGGCTCGGTCCGTTCACCCCGGTGCAGGAGGGGGACCGCCTCTACGGCAGGGGCGCGGCCGACGACGGCTACGCGCTGTTCGCCGCGCTGACCGCGGTCGAGCTGCTCGACGACGCCGGGGTCCCCCGGCCGCGGGTCGTCGTCCTCGTCGAGGCGAGCGAGGAGAGCGGGAGCCCGGACCTTCCCGCGCACCTCGCCGACGTCGCCGGCCGTCTCGGGCACCCCGACCTCGTGGTGTGCCTCGACTCGGGGTGCCTCTCCTACGACCGCCTCTGGCTCACGTCCTCGCTGCGGGGCAACCTCGTCGCGACCGTCTCGGTCGAGGTGCTCACCGAGGGGGTGCACAGCGGGAGCGCGGGCGGCATCGTCCCGACATCCTTCCGGCTGCTCCGCGTCCTCCTCGACCGTCTGGAGGACCCCCGCACGGGAGAGGTGCGGCTGGCGACGCTCCATGCCGAGACGCCCCGGGCCACGACCGGCGCGGCGGCACCGGACTGGGACGCGACCGAGGTGTTCCCGGTCGTCCCCGGCCTCGAGCTCGACGGCACGTCCGACCGTGACCGGCTCGCGCGGCGCGCCTGGGCGCCGGCCCTCGCCGTCACGGGCATCGACGGGGTCCCGACCGTGCGCGAAGGCGGGAACGTCCTTCGCCCGTTCACGACCGCGAAGATCTCGCTCCGCCTCCCTCCGACGGTGGGCGCGGCCAAAGCGATGGAGGCAGTCGAGTCCGCCCTCCTCGCCGACCCCCCCTCGAACGCACGCGTCCACGTCCACTTCGACGCCCCCGCGACAGGGTGGGTCGCGCCGCCGCTCTGCGAATGGGCCGACGCCGCCTTCACCCGTGCGTCGGAGGAGCTGTTCGGCTCGGCGCCCGGCACCCTCGGCGAGGGCGGCACCATCCCGTTCCTCGCGATGCTCGGCACGCGGTACCCCGGCGTGCCGCTCGTCGCGACCGGCGTGCTCGGCCCCGGGAGCAACGCGCACGGACCCAACGAGCTCCTCCACCTCCCGATGGCCGAGGCCGTCACGGTCGCGACGGCCCGGCTTCTCGAAGCGGCGGCGAGCCGACTTCCCGACGCGGCGGCGAGCCGACTTCCCGACGCGGCGGCGAGCCCCGGGCCGGCTTGACCCATGGCGGCGTCACCGGTCGATCCGCCGCTCCTCGCGGTGCGCCAGGCGGTCTCCCTGGCGCTCGCAGAGGACTGGCTGCCGCTCGGCGATCTCTCGGCGTCCCTCGTGGAGGAGTCGCGCACGACGGAGATGGCGGTCGTCGCCCGCGCCGCAGGCGTCGTCGCGGGACGCCTCTGCGCGCTCGAGTCCTTCCGCCAGGTCGACCCCTCGGTCGACGTCGCCTGGCGTGCCGCCGACGGCACCGACGTCGCCCCCGGAACCGTCGTCGCCGAGGTGCGCGGGCCGCTCCGCTCGATCCTCACCGCCGAGCGGACCGCGCTGAACTTCCTCTGCCACCTCTCCGGCGTGGCGACCGCGACCCGGCGCGTCGTGGAGGCCGTCGCGGCGGCCAACCCGTCCACGACCGTCGTGGACACCCGCAAGACGTTGCCCGGGCTCCGGGCCCTTCAGAAGGCGGCCGTCCGTGCGGGCGGCGCCCGGAACCACCGCGGCTCGCTGTCCGACGGCGTCCTGCTGAAGGACAACCATCTCGGGGGCGTCCCCATCGACGACGCCGTCGCGCGGGCGCGTGCGCGGTTCCCCATGCGGATGGTCGAGGTGGAGTGCGACCGGCCCGACCAGGCGATGGCGGCGGCGGCGGCCGGGGCGCACGTCGTGATGCTCGACAACATGACGCCCGACGAGGTGGCGGGCACCGTACGGGCGCTTCGCGCCGCGGGTCACGGAGTCCTGGTCGAGGTCTCGGGGGGCATCGACGAGACGACCGCGCCTGGCTTTGCCGCCGCCGGTGCCGACCTGCTCTCCGTCGGCGCGCTGACGCACTCCGCGCGTGCGCTCGACCTCGGCCTGGACCTCGTCGCGACCTGACGGCGCGCGGCTCCAACCCGGTCAGCTCCGAGGCACGTCCTTCCACGGAACGTCGCGATCGACGCGAGGTTCGCCGGCGAGACCGAGGACCCGCTCGCCCAGGATGTTGCGCATGACCTCCGAGGTGCCGCCTTCGATGGAGTTCGCGCGGGTCCGAAGGAAGAGCCGCGCGACGTCGTGCGTGGAGACCGTGAGCTCGGAGGGTCTCACGCGCGGGTAGTCGGTTCCGTAGAGCATCCCGTCCGCGCCCATGAGGTCCACGCACAGCTCCGCGGTTCGCTTGTTGTCTTCTGCGTACGCGAGCTTGGCGACCGACCCCTCCGGTCCCGGCGTCCCTGCACGCCGGTTCTCCAGCGCGCGCAGGTTCGTGAGCCGGGCGACCTCGTGCGCCACCCAGCGCTGGACGAGCCGGTCACGGAGGACGAGGGCCTGCGGGGAGAGATCCCCCTTCCAGCGTGCACGCCAGAGGCGCAGCGCCTCTGAGATGGGCCCGCTCCCGCGCTCGGCCACGTTCCCGCCGATGGCCACGCGCTCGTTCATGAGCGTCGTCAGCGCGACTCGCCAGCCGTCGCCCACCCCGCCCAGGCGTCCGGCGTCGGGCACGCGCACGTCGGTGAAGAAGACCTCGTTGAACTCGGCCTCCCCGGTGATCTGGTAGAGGGGGCGGACCTCCACCCCGGGCGCGTGCATGTCCACGAGGAAGCAGGTCATGCCCGCGTGCTTCGGGACGTCGGGGTCCGTTCGGGCGAGCAGCAGCCCGAAACGGGCGAGGTGCGCGAGGGTGGTCCAGACCTTCTGGCCGTTCAGCACCCATTCCTCGCCGTCGCGCTCCGCCCTCGTCGCGAGGCTCGCGACGTCCGAGCCTGCGCCGGGCTCGCTGAAGAGCTGGCACCAGATCTCCTCGCCCGTGAACAGCGGGCGCAGGTACCGGTCGAGCTGCGCCTCGGTGCCGTGCGTCAAGAGGGTGGGAGCCACCATCCCGTACCCGAGGGTGTTGCGGAGCGCCGCCGAGGGCCCTCCCGCCGCTCGCACCCGTGAGAGGACACGCTGATGGAGGGAAGGGGCCAGGCCGAGGCCTCCCCGGCCCTTCGGGTAGTGCACCCAGGCGAGCCCCCGGTCGAATTGCGCGCCGAGAAAGACGTCGGGCGGCGTCGACGCGGGAGGGTGCTCCGCGACGAGCGCGTCCACGA
>JAJYGM010000654.1 GCA_021785095.1 Actinomycetes bacterium | reverse complement strand
AGCGGGCCGCGGTACGGGGTATCCTCCGCTCTCCCGCGTTCCACTCCCGGGCCTACTGGGACGGGCCGAGGGTCGTGGCGGGATTCGAGGACTGCTGCGAGGGGCGGCTCGAGGAGTCCCTCTTCTTCTGGCGGGTCCTCGATGCCGAGGCATGGCTCCGGGTGTTCCACGGACCGGCGCCGCTCTCGGACCGGGGCGGGCGGCCGGTGGGCACGCTCGCCGAGGCAGGCGACGCCCTCGTCCCGGGTCTGGTCGGCCCGGCGGGCGAGCCGGCCGCCCTGCTGCTCGAGAGCGCACCGCCTCGCCCGGGCCGACACCTGTTCACCTGCGATGCGGGCGGGACGGTCTACGCCCGGGTGCCCGTCTCCTCTCTGAGCACCGGCTCCCTCGATGGGAGCGACTGGACCTCCCTCGCCGGCCTGGTCGCCCCCGGTGACGCGGTCGTCGCCGTCGCGAGCGCGAAGGACCCCGAAGGCGAGCACGCCAACCCGAGGTCGGCGCAGCTCGCCGACGCCCTCGGCTCGCTGGCGAGCGACCTTGCCGGCGGGCCTGTCGGCGTGGCGGTGCTCACCGGCGGCAAGGATCCTCACGTCGTCGCCGGTGGGACGGCGCAGCCCCCGCCGGGGACCGTCGGGATCGGGGTCGTCCGTCGCGTCGGCGCGCTCTGTTGAGGAGCGCCACCGCCTGATCGCCGTCGCCCAGGGCCGAGCGGACGTCCGCGCCGGAGAACGCTACCTTCGTGCCGTAGCGGAGACTGCCCGGCGCCGTCATGCTAGGACGCAGCCGGTCGGAGATGCCGGCAACGCGGCGAAGGGACACCGATGGACAGCGAGGCGGCAGGAAGCTCAGGTGAGGGAGGCACCGCGCCACCGGCTCCGAGCGTGCGCCGCCTGCACTTCGACGTGGGCTCGCGGCCCTTTCTCGTGCTCATCGAGCTGACGCGGGCCTGCGACCTCGCGTGCCGGCACTGCCGGGCCGAGTCGGTGCCGGAGCGGGACCCGCGCGAGCTGACGACGGCGGAGCTCACCGCGCTCCTCGACGATCTCGCCTCGCTCGGTGCCCCGCGGCCGCGGGTCGTCTTCACGGGAGGAGACCCGTTCCACCGGCCGGACCTCGAGCAGCTCGTCCGCCATGGCGCCTCGGCCGGCCTGTCGATCGCCGTCTCGCCGGCGGGAACGCCTCGGGCGACGCCGGAGCGCTTCGGCGCCCTGCGCCGGGCCGGAGCCGTCGCCGCCTCCCTGTCGATCGACGGAGCCGGCCCGTCGACCCACGATGGGTTCCGCCGCGTGGACGGGTCGTTCGACTGGACCCTGCAGGCGTGCCGAGCGGCCGTCGCCGCCGGGCTGCGCCTCCAGGTCAACACCACGGTGAGCCGGGAGACGGTGGCGGACCTGCCGGGCATCGCGCGGCTCGTGACCGACCTCGCAGTGGGGATGTGGAGCGTGTTCTTCATGGTCCCTGTCGGGCGTGCCCAGCAGCTCCAGCCTCTCGGCCCGGATGAGACCGAGGACGTGCTCCACTTCCTCCACGAGCTGGCGCCGAGGGTGCCGCTCAAGACGACGGAGGCCCCCGCCTACCGCCGGGTCCTGCTCGAGGGGGAGGGCGCCGGCAATTCCGCATGGAGGCCGGGGCCGCTGTTCGACGGGCTCCACGAGCGGCTCATGGCGATCTGGCCCGACATGCCCGGGGCGACGGGAGCGAGCCACCGCGGGCACGCCGGGCGACGCCGGGCTCCGCTGTCGGTCGGGGACGGGCGTGGCGTCGTCTTCGTCTCCCACGTCGGGGACGTCCAGCCGAGCGGCTTCCTCCCGCTCGTCGCCGGCAACGTTCGGGACCGTCCCCTGACGAACCTCTACCGGGACTCGCCGCTGCTGCGCAGCCTGCGTGACCCGGGCCGGCTGGGTGGCCGCTGCGGTCGGTGCGACTACGTCGATTCGTGCGGCGGCTCGCGGGCACAGGCCTACGGACGCTCCGGCGATCCGCTCGGCGAGGACGCGAGCTGCGCCTACGTTCCCTGAGCACCGGGCGGCCGCGCCCGTGCGAGAGGCACGGCTCCCGGCACCCCCGCTGGGGGGATGCTGCTCCCCGGGCTGCCGGCGGTCTGGGGGGCGAGGGCTCGCCAGCTGTGGCAGACGCCGCCCTCCGAGACTCTGGTGGGCGCGAGCGGGCATGCTCGGGAGATCGAAGGCCCGTCACGGGCGAAGCTCTGGCGACATGACGTGCTCGCCGCGGGCGGGAGGTCCGTCTGCCGGCGACGGCCCGGGACGCCCGTCAGCCGGCAGTCGGCGACCGGGTCGCAAGCAAGGAGGAGGAGGCGCCATCCCACGAGGGACGATGCCCGTCGGCCAGATCGTCCCCATTCTCCGCCAGACACCGGAGCGGCTGGCCGCAGCGAGCGCCGGTCTCTCCGATGCCCGGCTCCACGTCCCTCTCGCGCCGGGCGAGTGGTCGATGGCCGAGCTCCTCGCCCACCTTCGGTCGTGCGCCGACGTGTGGGGAGACGCCATCGAGGCGATCTCGAGGACCGATCATCTCGTCCTGCGGGCGGTGAACCCGACCACCTGGGTGCGGAGCACCGGATACGGCGGGATCGCCTTCGCCTCCTGCCTGGCGGCCTTCGGCAGCCAACGCGACCGCCTGCTCGGTCTCCTCGAGGCGTTGCCGGCAACCGGCTGGTCGCGCGCTGCCACCGTGCTCGGAGCCGGCGCGCCGCTCGAGCGGTCGGTCCTCTCCTACGCCGACCGGATGGCCCGCCACGAGCGGGCCCACTGGAGGCAGGCGGTCAACACGGCGCGTGCCGTGGGCCCTCCGCCCTGCTAGCCCGCCGTTCGTCGATGGCCGGCGGCAGCGCCTGTGGTGCCCCGGGTCGAGCGAGGTACGACGCCCCGGTCCCCGGTGAGGTCGGGACCCTCCAGAGAGGAGTCGGATCGAGGCGTCGAGCGGGCTTCCTCCTCCCTCGCCCGTCGTCGTGGCGGGGGAGCCGTCCGGGGGGAGGTCCCGGGATCAGGCAGGGTTCTTGACCGCGTCCACGATGAGGGCGCTGACCGCCTCTGTCGTGAGCTTGTCCGTGTTCACGACGAGGTCGTAGTGCGTGGGCCGCTCGTCGGACACGCCGTAGAACCGCCGCAGGTAGTCGGCCCGCCCCGCGTCCGACTGCCTCATCACGCGGGCGGCTTCGTGCTCGTCGACACCGCGGTCTCCGGCCAGCCTCTGCTGGCGCGTCGTGTCGGAAGCGGTCAGGTGCACTCGGAGAACGTCGTCGCGGCTCGCGAGGGCGAAGGAGGCGGCATGGGCGAACAGGACGACGTTGCCGGCCTCAGCCGTCTCCTCGATGACGGACCGGATCACCTGTCGCAGGCTGTCGCTCGCGCTCTGCCCGAGGACCACGGCGTCAGGCGGGGCTGTGCCCGCGGCGAAGCCCTCGAGCAGTCTCGCCACGAGCGACTTGCGCCGCTCGACGTCGGCGACCACCTCCTCGTCGATGTTGGCCTCCGAGGCGGCGCGTGCGACGACGTCTTCGTTGATGAGGCGGAATGCCAACGCCTCGGCGACACGCCGAGCGATCTCTTCGGCGCCGGCCCCGTCCGCGCTCGAGATGCACACCACGTTGTATGCCATTGCATGAAAGCCTACGATGGTCGGTCGTTTCACGTCAATACGCCGCCGAATGGAGTGGGCAAGTCTGGGGCACGGCGCCACCACGACCGCCCCAGCGTGTGGGCCCACCTCCCGTGGTGCTGACGCGGGGGAGCGCCGGTAGCCGGGGACGCCACATGCGACATGAGCCGGCCGGCATCATCTACATATTCGACACTTCCC
>JAJYGM010000141.1 GCA_021785095.1 Actinomycetes bacterium | reverse complement strand
CAGCCACCACCACGCGAGGCGAGCCGAGGCGAGGCGGCGCCCGCTTGGTTGGCCGTCGAGTCTTGTTGCGGTCCGCTCCGCTCGTAGCCGATCGAACCGGGCTCGCCCTCGTGAGGTTCGGCCAGAGCCGACAATCCTTTCGCCTCGGCGTTCGAGTCACGCCCCGGTAGGGCTGGCCCGCTGCCGCCTTCGGCCGGACCCACCTGTCCGGGTCGTCCACGACGATCGCGACGAAGGAGGGCTCAGGTCTCGTCCGCGCGCGTGGTCGTCGTCGTCGTGCGCGCTCCCGGCTTTTGCACGATCGAAGCGTGCGTGGTGCCGACCCCACCCGCGTTGGCCGCGCCCGCGGTCGAGCTGGGGGTGAGGCGCCCAATCGGGGAGCTGGAGATCGTCGACAGCGAGCGCGCCGTCGAAGCGGAGGGCCTCGATTGAGCTGCCTTCGTCGCCCGCGAAGATGCACCGCGAAGGTACTGGTAGGCCTTGGCCGTCGCGGCTTGCGCTGCAGAGACCTCAGCCTGGTAGCCGCCGAGGTTGCCTGCCTTCAGATCGGACTGGGCCTTCGAGAAGTCGGAAGCAGCCTTCGAGAGCAGTGTCCTCGCCTTGGCAGCCGACGAAGACGAGGTGCCCGACGAAGACGAGGTGCCCGACGAAGACGAGGTGCCCGACGAAGAGGAGGTGCCTAACGAAGACGGCTTGTTCGATTTCGACTTCGACGATGGAGAGCGCGACGGGGCGACCGTCGGTGAGTTGGGTGTTGTCGTGAGCACGCCTCCTGTGCTCTTCAAGGTGGTGTTCAGCAGGGCGTTCAGCGTCGCGCCAAGTGTCGGCTCCATTCGCACCTGCTGCCCGAGCACCGCGATGACGTACTTCAGCTGTGGCTGCGGGATCGTCTTCGACACGACGTAGAGCGGTCGCACGTAGAGCACCGACTTCCCGACGAGAACGGGAAGAATGTTGCCGAGCCGGACCTGGGACCCTTCCGTATTGAGGAGCGTGATCTTGCTCGACACTGTCTTTGTCTGCTCGATCTCGGTGTCCGCCTGGATCGGCCCGACCTTGCTCGCTCCTGGCGGAGTCTCGTACACGTGGAGCTGACCGAACCGTCTGGGATTGGAGTCACCGACCAACAGCGCGCGCAACAGCTGGGCGTCGCTCGCCCCGCCGCCCGCCGGTACGTACGCGTCGGTGACCGTGAACGACTGCGTGCGCTGTCCCGGCTGGGCCTCGACCTGGTATACGGGTGTCATTGGCTGGTACGAGCCGCTGACTACCTGACCCCTTGTCAGCACGTAGTTGTACTTGACCGGTTGGTTCGGCGAGCCGACGCCCGTCGTCGGGGACACGAGCCATGCGTCCGCCGCTGAGTAGAACTGCGCGGGAGAGGTGATGTGGTAACGGCCGTAGAAGGCTGCCTGCACCGCGAAGAGGTCTTGCCCGTATCGGAGCTGAGAGCGTACCGACAGCGGCATCTTCGCCTCGGGCGTGAACAACCCAGGAAACGCCGACTCGTAGGTGCGCAAGATCGGGTCCTGGCCCATCGCGTAGAACGTCATCTTCCCGCTGTAGGCGTTGACCACGGCGACTACGGAATTCCGCACGTAGTTGTAGCTCGTCGGCAGGTCGGAGCCTGGTGGGAGATCCTGGGTGTTGGCGTTCTGGGAGTAGGGGAAGTTCGCCGTCGTCGTGTACCCGTTCAGAATCCAGTCGACGTGACCGTCGACCAGCACCGGGTACGGCTGCGAGTCGAAGCTGAGGAACGGCGCCGCCTTCTCGACCATTGTGCGCACGTCGCGGATGAAGATGATCCTCGACTGCGGCGTGACCAGGTTCGAGAGCAGGAGGTTCAGGTCGCCGAGGCGAAGCGCAAAGGCGGCGCGGACGAAGAACGAGCTCAGCCGCACGCCACCGGTGCCGTGGTAGTGCCCTTCGATGTTGTCGCCTGTCGGGCGCTGACCGTCGAGCTCGGGTTGGCGGGTATTGGCGACCACGTAGCCCGGCTGGTTCACGCCGAAGTAGATGGCAGGCTGCTCCACCTTCGGGAAGCTCGTCGCGGACGTCGCCGGGACGTCCCTGATCGCGAACACCGGGTTCCCGCTCGCCGTCGCCTGGTTTGCCTCCGCGAGCACCAGACCCTCTCCATGCGTGAACTGGAGGTGCTCGTTCACCCAGCTCGACGACGGAAGGTTGGCCGGATCGATCTGCCGGACTCCGACGATGGCCGGCTTGATCGTCCCTCCTGCTGTGTAACGGTCGACCTGGACGGTCTGGAACGTGTAGTAGCTGCTGATGTCTTGCTTGGTGCGGAAGTCCGTGAGCGAGATTGTGGAGCTCGGATCCCACAGCCGGACGTTGCCGAGCGTTGTGAGATTCGCTTCGACTGTTGCGCTTGTCACCACTGTGGTGTCGGGGTAGCGGGACACCTTGACGTGATCGAGGCCGTACGCGTAGCGGGTCGCTTCGATGTTGCGCGCGATGTAAGGACTTTCGAGCTTGCTCTGCGCAGGGTTGACCTTGATCGCCTGAAGCACCGCTGGATAGATGACACCGATCACCAGAGCGACGAAGCCCCATACCCCTACCGCCAGAACGGGCATCGTCCATCCCTGCCGTCGGATGTTGTAGAGGAGGATCGCGGCGGCGAACAGCGAGACGAAGAACAAGATGTCGAGAGCAGGGAGCCTCGCGTGCACGTCGGTGTACCCGGCCCCCTCCACGTAGCCGTTCGTCGAGAGGTCGAGGCTGTAGCGCGACAGCGTGTACCCGCCCGCCTTCGCCAACGCGACGAGCGCGAGCAGGACGGAAAGGTGGACCTTCACCGCCGCGCTCACGTGCGGCGTCCCGCGCGGACGAATACCTCCGTTCAGATAGTGGAACAGCGCCGTGAGCACGAGGACGACCACGAGCGATGCGAGGATCCAGTCCACCACGAACTGAAGGAACGGAAGCCGGAAGACGAAGAACCCGTCGTTCAGCCCGAACTGGGGATCCTTCCGGGGAAACGAGGCGGCGTGCGTGAAGAGCAGCCAGTTGTTCCACTGTCCGATCGTCGTGGCCGCCGCGATCAACGCGACCGCCAGTGCGACCACCGCGCACACCCGTCCTGCGTACGGGCGTACGACTCGCTGGTAGCGGCGGACGATGTCGTCGCCGGGGTCGGTGGGGAGCGAATGGGCGGCGATCCGGTCGCAGATCACCAGGTTGACCCAGAGGCTGACGAAGAACGCAGCCCCGAAGCTCGCGAACAACCCGACCTTCACCGCGAGGATGGTGGACCAGACACGCGGGAAGCCCACCGACGCGTACCAGAGCCTGTCGGTGTACAGCCCGGCGAGGGAGCGGAGCGAACCGAGCAGGATGATCAGGACGAGG
Organism: Actinomycetes bacterium; assembly: GCA_021785095.1. The sequence goes on along the minus strand of JAJYGM010000141.1, from coordinate 461 downwards.
ACGCCGCCGACGATCCACCACCGCAGGTGGCGGGAGCGCGGTCTCGCAACGCGCGAAGGAACGTCCGGCGGGGTTCGCACCCCGAGAAGCCTAAGACGTGGACTGGCTCAAGTTGGGGTCGGGAGCACGAGGCACCTGCACCCCGCGTGCGCGGGGGGATGCTGGTGACCAGTCGGGAATTCGTTCCCTGCCGCCACGAGCCCAGCGAGCGCGTTGTCCTCGCAGTCGGCGCACCCCGGGCCGGCCTCGCTCCGGCTCCAACGAACACTGCGCTTCCCCGCGCCGGCAAGCACGCCCTTCGAGAACGCCTCGACTGCGCTGTCCTCTGCAAGGCGCTCGATCCGCTCGCCGCGCCACTCCCGGTAGGCAGCACCGATGCGCTCGGCGGCATCGGGCGACTCTCCGCGCTCGAGACGGCGCCGGATCAAGGTGACGACGGTGGAAGCAAGCTCGCTGGTCAC
>JAJYGM010000136.1 GCA_021785095.1 Actinomycetes bacterium | reverse complement strand
CCCTGTGGGCGGGCTGACCGCGGTCACCGTGGGGACGGGTGCGCCGTAGCGGAGGGAGAAGGATGCCGTCGACGGGCTGTATGTCCCCGGGTACGACACGACGGCACCGTTCTGTACGACGTCGTACGCTGTCATGGACGCGGGCGCCGTGCCGTCGGCGCCCACTGTCGTGAACCCGACCGAGCCGTAGTGGGCGAGCGTCTGGGTGCGCGACGATGTCGACCATGTGCCGGGGGCTTCCTCGATCCACTCGGCGGTCTGGCCGGTGGCGGGGTATGTGACGGTCGTCGACCACGTCCACCCGGCGCTCTGGTCGATGAGCGCCACGCTCCAGCGCCCTGTCGTCACACGCTGGATCGCCACGTGCATGCGATCCCCGGGGGACAGCGGCTCGTCGAGGACGGTCATGCCCGAAGACGAGCCGTTCCAGGCCACGAACCAGGCCTCGTAGCCGACCCCGCCGTGCCCGCTCCACGCCGTCGTGCCCGTCTGGAGCAGCGTGCCGTCGTAGCCGTCGATCCCGACCCAGGTGTCGGCGTACTCGGACGCTGTGGAGGGGGCGACCGCCGGCTGCACCCAGGTCCCGGTGACCCGGGAGAACCCGCTCGCCCCGTTCTTGGACGCCCAGGCGAGCTCCCCCGACCACGACGGGTTCGCAATGGCCGGGGGGGGCAGCGTCCGAGACGGCGGAGGGGGCGCCGTCGCGCCGCCGTGCGCGCGCGGGCTCGACGCCGGAGCGCCGAGCGCCACGGCTCCGCAGCACAGTCCCGTCGACGCGGCGAGCGCTCCGACGAGCGCTCCGACGAGCGCTCCGACGAGCGCGTGCCGACCTCGAAAGGCGGCAGAGGCGCCGTGCGCTCCGCCGCACCAATGTGCGTGGCCCATCCCCATGGTTCCCCTGCACCGGCCGGAGCCGGCGTCCCCATCACGGCACGCCGCTCAGGGCTGCAGATGAGCCCTGCGAGTGCGCACCTCGATCAATCGTCCAATCCCCGCGTCGAGTATACGCACCGCCTCTCCGTTGCACCAGGGTCGGCAGGCGCGCTCGGGCGCCCTGGCGGGCTCGAGCGCCGCCGCGGCCGAAGTCAGCTCATGGCGCGCGCCGGTCCCCGTCCCCTCGAGGACGCGGATCGGAGGCGAGGTGCTGCGGGCCGCCGGTCAGCCGCCGGTCAGCCGCCGGTCAGCCGCCGGTCAGCCGCCGGTCAGCCGCCGGTCGCCGTGGCCGGGCCCAACCACCCGGCGTGCAGCGCCTTCGCGACCGCCTCGAGCTGGCTCGAGACCTCGAGCTTGGCCAAGACGGCATGCACCTGGCTGCGCACGGTGAGCTCCGAGACCGCAGCGGCGGCTGCGATCGCCTTCACGGAGTGCCCCTCCATGAGGTCCCTGAGCACCTCGGCTTCCCGCCTGGTGAGCCGGCTGAAGGGCCCGGCTGCCGCGTCGGCGGCGGCCTGTGAGCGGCGCCAGGCGTCGACGAGCCGGTCGCGCTCGGTCTGGGGCACCGGCTGGTCCCCGTTGGCGACGGCCGCCACCGTGGCGAGGAGGAGGTCCAGCGGCTCGCTCTTGGAGAGGCACGCGACCGCGCCGAGCGCGTAGCAGCGCCCGGCGGCCACGTCGTCGAGCGCGCCGGAGAGCACCACGGCGGGGATCCCGGCCTCGTGCGCGCAGGCCACCAGGGGCTCCCCCTCACCGATCGCGCCGAGCGCCCGGTCGACGACGACGAGGTCGGGACGTGCGCCCCGGATGCGATCGCGCAGCTCGGCGAGGCTGGTCAACGCGGGCGCGTCGACGGAGAACCCCTGGGCTCCGAGCGCGAGCGCGACGGACGTGGCGAAGAGCCGATGATCGTCGACGAGCAGCACCGTGGTCATGGCCGGCGCGATCCGACGGCTACGCGCCGGCCTCGAGCCCGGCGCTCCCGAGGCGGGCGACCAGGTCGCCCGCGCCCCGCGCGTCGGGGACCCCGACCGTCGCGGGCGGAGCCGGCGCGGGGGGCGGCGCTGGTGGAGCCGGCGCCGGCGACGGTGCTGGCAGGGGCGCTGGCAGGGCGAGCACCATCCGGCAGCCAGGGCCGCCACCGTCTGCCACCGTGACGGACCCCCCCATGGCCGCCATGAGGGTGCGGGCAACGTAGAGACCCAGGCCGTTGCCGTCGACGCCCGCGCTCGCGGCGCCGCGCTCGCCTCGCTCGAAGATGGCCGACCGCTCGGCGGGGAGGATGCCTGGACCGCCGTCGTGCACCGAGATCTCCACCATGCGACCGTGGCGCGTGGCGACCACGGCCACCTCCGAGCGGCCGGCGTAGAGGTGGGCGTTGGTCAGGAGGTTCTGGACCACGCGGCTCAGCGCGCCGGCGTCGCCGAGCACGGTGGTGGCCTCGAGGCGAAGCGCGATCGACATCCCGAGGGCGCGCTCTGCGGCGACGAGGGGGCGGAGCGTCGTCGGCAGGTCGACCTCGGCGATGTGGAGATGGCGGGCGGGGTCGATGAGATCGTGGAGCCGCGCCAGCTCCGCGGTGACGGCGTCGGCGAGCTCGGGCTCGGCGCGCACGCCGCTGCGAAGCACCGCGTCGGCAGCCTGCAGCCCCGCCACGGCGTTGCGGAGATCGTGGACCCAGGCGTCCAGCGCGCGGCGGTCGCGCCTGGCTTGGTCGACGGTCGCTGTGAGGGCGAGCTGCAGCCTGCGGTGGGAGCGGTCCTCACCTTCGAGCATCCCCATGACCCGGTTGACGCTGATGCCGAGCACGAGCGCGGCGGCGGCGAAGATGCACGCCGAGCCGCCGAATGTCGAGACCCAGGGCAGCGGCGAGATCGCCCGGAGGATCGAGGCGAGCGCGAGGAGGGCGGCGAAGGAGACGCCCGCGGCAGAGGTGCCGGGGGCTCGACGGCGGACGGCGCGCGCGACCAGCACCGCCAGCGTGCCCCACGCGAGCGCGGACGCGAGGTCGAAGCCGATCTCCGTCGGTCGTGCCGAGGCCCACCGAGGCAGGTTTCCCGTCGTCTGCGCGGCGTCGAGCATCGCGGCGCACCACAGGCCGGCGCCGAGCGCGAGGAGCAGGGTGGCGACGGGGTGCAGGCGGGCATTGACCTCGTGGTCGGCGAGGCCGTGCCAGATCAGGTAGCCCGCGACCAGGCTGACGAAGAGCTGGTCGATCGTGCGCACCCCGTGCACGGGCGGCGTCCCGTAGCGCGAGAGCGCGTCGGAGACGACGACCATCACGCCCAAGACGAGGCACGCCACCCCCAGCCAGCCGAACACGGCGCGGCCGGCGACCTTCCAGACGACGAGCTGGGCCCCGCCGGCGAACACCAGTAGGAGGCCGGCGGCGACGTCCGCGTACACCCCGAGGGCTGCCGCGCTCGGGTCGCGCGGCACGAGGAACAAGGCGGGGATCCACGAGACGACGGCGACCGCGAGCGACACGAGCGCCGCGCGAGACACGCGGGCGTCGAGGAGGAGCCCGTCGCTGCGCGCGCGGCGGTCCGGCCCACGGTACGGCACCTCCGAGACGTCATGGACGACCACCGTCACCCCCTCCGACCCGGCGACGCACCGGCAGCACATCTTGGAGTGCTGCCGTGAATCTACGCGATTTCCTGGTCAGGGGCCAAGGAGAGATCCTGCACACGGCCACATCCCAGCGTCTGCGAGCCCACTCGCCACATCTGTGTCCGAAAACAACCCAGGGTGGTTCATTGTGGCCGCGGACCTGGGGCCCGTGCATCGCGTCGCCGAGCCAGCGGTCGTTTCTCGCCTGCGCCTCGTAGCGCCCGTAGGCCTGGGGAGGGGAGCCGTAGGGCCGCACGTTGAGCCCGAGACGGGCGAAGTGGCGCTGGATGGTGCGCTCGG
>JAJYGM010000525.1 GCA_021785095.1 Actinomycetes bacterium | reverse complement strand
CCTTCCGCCGGCCGCCGCCACCTGGCTGCCGGCGCCTTCGCCTGTCCCGGCTCGCCAGGCCCTGGCTCGCCGGATCGGAGCAGCCGCCGCAAGCGCACGGCGTACTGCTGGGCGCGCGCCCTGGCCCGCGCCTCGCTCGGGCCCTCGGCCCAGACGTGCGTGACCGGGTCGTCCGGGTCCGGGAGGACCAGCACCCAGCCGTCCTCGGCGGGCACCTTCACCCCGTCGATCAGGACGAGGTCCTGGCCCTCGAGCTGCTCGACGAGGGTGCGCATCACCATCCCCTTCTGCTCCCAGGGGGTCATCACCGCTTCGTGCACGATGAACACCTTCGGCAGGCCGTCGACGATCTTGGAGAGTGGCTGGCTGGTGAGCGAGAGCATCGACACGAGCTCCACGAGCGTCGCCGCGGCGTCGTAGGCGGGGAGGATCTCGGGCCAGACGAACGCGCCCGACTGTCCGGCCGCGAAGGCCACCTGCTCGGACGCCGCGACGTCGATCACGTCGGCGGAGGACATCTTGGTGAAGACGACCGGCACGCCAAACTCCGCGCAGATCGACTCGGCCCAGCGGGTCACGCCGACCGGGAGCGCGACCGCGACGTCCTGGCGAGTCTCCACGACGAGCCGCAGCAGGGCGAGCAGCGCCTGGTCCGCCGACAGCACCGTCCCCGCGTCGTCGATGATGACGATGCGCTCACCGTCCGCGTCGATCACTGCCCCAAGGTGCGCTCCCGACGCTCGCACGAGGTCACCCACCTGACGGGCGTGCACGTCGAGGTCGACCAGCATCATCCCCGACGTGAGCGCGTACGGGTTGACCACGAGCACGTCGGCGTCGAGCTTCGCGAGCAGGTTCGGCATGACGAAGCTCGCCGAGCCGTACGACACGTCGAGCACGAGCTTCATGTTGGCCGCGCGCGCCGCCGACAGGTCGACGGCTCCGATCATGTCCTTCGTGTACTTCTCGACGGCTCGCGAAGGGAAGTCGATGTCACCGATCTGGCTCGCGAGCACCCTGCGGAAGTCCTCCCGGTGGTACAGACGCTCGACCTTGCGCTGGCCCCCCTCGGCGAGATCGAGCCCGTCCTCGTCGAAGAACCGGATGACGACCGCCTCCGGATCGTCCCGGGCGAGGCGGACCGTCACACCCCCCTGGTTCCCCGCGGAGCGAATGTGGTGGCGCGTCACCGGCACGGTCGCCACCTCGAGGTCCTCGACGTGCACGCCCGCCGCGTTGCACCCGATCATGAAGGCGCGCTTGAGCACCCTTGCCGCCCGGCTCGTGTCCCGCGATGCGGTGACCGTCATGCCACGGTCCAGGGTGGAAGCCCACGCCATCGAGAGCCGCACCACGAGCTCGGGGCTGATGTCCACGTTCGCGATGCCTCGCACCCCGTCGCTTCCGAACAACGACCGCGCCCCGCGAGACTCCCAGACGATCGACGAGTTCACGACTGCGCCCGTCTCGACCGTCTTGAACGGGTAGACCTTCACGTCGCCCCGCACGTGAGCGTGGGCGCCGATCAGGCACCCCTCGCCGAGCACCGACCCCGGCTCGCACGTCGCCCCGCGTCGCAGGTCGCACGATCGCCCGATCACCGCCCCGGCGACACGAACGCCGGGCCCGAAGTACGCATTGTCGTGCACCACCGAGCGGCGGACATCGGCGCCTTCGGCGATTCGCACGTTGGAGCCCAGGGTCGAGTACTCGCCGAGCACGACGTTGGCGCCGATCGTGCAGTTGTCCGCGATGACCGCGGGTCCCTCGATCGTCGCCGTCGGGTCGATGATGCAGCCCTTGCCCACCCATACTCCCGGACGGATCTCGAATCCGCCGACGTCGACCCGCACCTTTCCGTCGAGGACGTCTTGGTGCGCGCGTAGGTACGCCTCGGTCGTCCCGACGTCCTCCCAATACCCCTCGGCGACGTAGCCGTAGAGCGGACGGCCGCGTTCGAGCACGTCGGGGAAGACCTCACCCGAGAAATCGGCGGGCCGGTGGGGAGGGATCGAGTCGAAGATCTCCGGCTCGAGAACGTAGATGCCGGTATTGATGGTGTCGCTGAACACCTGGCCCCAGGTCGGCTTCTCGAGGAACCGGTCGATGGACCCATCCTCCCGGGTGATGACGATGCCGAACTCGAGGGGGTTCTCCACCGCGGCCAGCGCCAGGGTGCCGAGCGCGCCCTTGCGCTCGTGGAACTCGACCACGGCGCTGAGGTCGATGTCGGTGAGCACGTCACCGGAGATCACGAGGAATCGCTCGTCGAGCTCGTCGCGCGCGTTCAGCACAGAGCCGGCCGTGCCGAGCGGGCTCTCCTCGGTCGCGTACACCATGCGGACGCCGAGCTCCGACCCGTCGCCGAAGTAGGTGCGGATGGCATTCGCCATGAACGCCACCGTGACGACGATGTCGGTCATCCCGTGGCTGCGCAGGAGCTTCACGACGTGCTCCATCATCGGCCGGTTCGCCATCGCGAGCATGGGCTTGGGCTGGTTGGACGTGAGTGGACGCAGCCGCGTGCCCTCGCCGCCCGCCATGATCACCGCCTTCATCCACCGACCTCCCCAGGCGCTGCCAGCGATCCTCGCGGCGGCGTGCCGTCGCGTCCCCCGCGCCCCTCGCGCGCTGCGCGGCCTCCGGCGAGCGCGGCGCGTGCCGGCAGGAGGTACGCGCCGGCCGCTACCCAGGCGAGCACGATCCCGGCGCCGCCGGCGACCCAGGCCGCCACGTGGAACGGATGTTGCCACCCTGCGCTGCCATGGCTGATGAGAAACCCCGGATAGGCGACCATGAGCCCGAAGGTGCCCGCCTTGCCGATCCACAGCACGTCGATGCGCCGGGCGCCGAGCGCGGCGAGCACGAGCACGGTCCCCGAGACGAGCGCCTCGCGCGCCACGGTGAGGAGCCCGAACCACAGCGGCACCGCGCCGTGCACGATCGTCGCGATCACCGCGGTGCCGACGAGCACGCGGTCGGCGGCCGGGTCCAGGATCTTGCCGATGCGGGACACCTGGTGCAGGCGGCGCGCCAGCTGCCCGTCCAGCCAATCCGTGGCGCCGAGCACGCCGAGGAGCGTCGCCGCCGCCGTCTGGAGGCCGGGCCCGAAGAGCAGCCACACGAACACGACCACCCCCGCCAGACGCAGCGTGGTGGCGACGTTCGCCGCGGTCAGGACGCGATCTTCGCCGCCCGCCGGAGCGGCGCCGCCCGCCGGCGCGGCGCCGCCCGCGGCGTCGGGCGCAGGGACCGGAGCCACCATGAAGCGGAGTCTACGGGTGGCCGGTGTGCCAGTCTGTGCTCGTGCCACGCTTCGAGGCATTCAAGGGAACGCGCTACGACGGCGCGCACGTGCACATGGACCAGGTGATCGCACCGCCCTACGACGTCGTCAGCTCCCAAGAACGCGCCATGCTCGCTCATCGGAGCCCGCTCAACGCGATCCGTCTCGAGCTTCCCGAGCCGGAGCTCGGGTCGGGACGCGACCGCTACCTCTGCGCGGCGGAGCTCCTCGACTCGTGGCTCGAGCGCCGTGTCCTCGTCGAGGACGTCGCTCCCGCGCTCTACCCGTACCGGATGATCGCACCGGACGGCGCGACCACGACCGGCGTCATCGGCGCGCTCGCGATCGGCGACGACGTCCTCCCCCACGAAGAGACCATGCCCAAGCCCAAGAGCGACCGGTTGGACCTGCTGCGGGCGACCGGGACCAACCTCTCCCCCATCTGGGGCCTCTCGCTCACGCCGGGGCTCACCGAGACGTTCACCCCCGACGGTCCGCCCGCAGAGGACGCCTACGACGACGAGGGCGTGCGACACCAGCTATGGACGCTCGACGACCCCGGCGC
>JAJYGM010000285.1 GCA_021785095.1 Actinomycetes bacterium | reverse complement strand
CCGTAGACATGGCCTGTCGTGCTCACGAGCCAGTAGCCGTCGCCGTCGGGCGTCGCCGCGATCCCGGACGCATGCCAGGACTTCCTCGTGAGCGTCGGCGGAGCGCTCATGGCGTACGTGACCGCCTGGCCTGTGACGTCGAGGGTGACGTAGCCCTCCGCTGCCGCCGGCGCTACCACGACACTCAGCTGCGCGGTCGCCACCGCGCCGAGCGCATCGGTCACGCGGGCGTCGAAGGTCGTCGTGCCGGGGGTTCCCGGGCGTCCGGCGAGCAGCCCGGACGAGGCGAGGACGAGCCCACCTGCGAGGCGCCCAGTTGCCACGGACCAGCTGTAAGGCGGCGTGCCCCCATGCGCGGCGAGCCGCGTCGCGTAGTCGGCTCCGACCATCCCGTCCGCCAGCGCTGCCGTCGCGACCACCGGCCCGGGACGGACGTCGAGCACGAGCGTCGCCGTCGCCGTCGCGTTCAGGGCGTCCACGACCTCGACTTGGATGCTCTGGGGGCCGGCTGCCGACGGTGCCCCGGCGATCTCGCCCGTCGAGCTGATCGTGACCCCGGCGGGCAGCGCCACGGGCGACCACTGGTAGGGCGGCGTCCCTCCGACCGCTGCGAGCTGCACCGCCAGCGGCTCGCCGGTCTCGACGACGGGCAAGCTGGTCGCCACGATCGCAACCCGTGGCGCGCTCGCCCGAGCCGTGCCCCGGGGCGGTCGGGCGGTGGTCACGACAGCTGCGCCGCTGCCCACGGCGAGCACGGGAACGGACAGGAGCGCTGCTACGACCGCGAAAGCGGCGCGACGCGGGAGAAGGGGCACCACGCGGGACGCTACCGCAGGTCGCGGCCGATTCGGTCCCGCCTGCGGCGGTGGGAGCACGCGAGACCGGCACGGAGAACTACGCGAGCGCGACCAGGTCGCCAAGCTCGTCGCTCCAATGGTCCTCGACGCCGTCGGGCATGAGCAGCACCCGCTCGGGCTGGAGCGCCTCGACGGCGCCCTGGTCGTGGGTTACGAGCACGATCGCTCCGGCGTAGCTTCGCAGCGCGCCGAGCACCTCCGCGCGGCTTGCCGGGTCGAGATTGTTCGTCGGCTCGTCGAGCAGGAGCACGTTCGCCGACGACACGACGAGCGCGGCGAGAGCGAGGCGCGTCTTCTCGCCGCCGGAGAGGGTTCCTGCGGGCTGGTCGACGCGGTCGCCACCGAACAGGAAGGCGCCGAGGATCCGGCGCAGCTCTACGTCGGTGAGCGAGGAAGGCGCGTTACGCCGCACGTTGTCGAACACCCCGGCATGCGCGTCGAGCGTCTCGTGCTCCTGCGCGTAGTAACCGAGGCGCAGGCCGTGGCCAGGGACGACCTCGCCCGCGTCCGGGACCTCGACGCCGGCGAGCACTCGGAGCAGGGTCGTCTTGCCGGCGCCGTTGAGGCCGAGCACGACGACCCTGCTCCCGCGGTCGATCGCGAGGTCGACGCCGGAGAAGACCTCGAGCGAGCCGTAGCCCTTCGACAGGCCTGCTGCCGTGAGGGGGGTCCGACCGCACGGCGAGGGATCCGGAAAACGGAGCTTCGCGACCTTGTCCTGGCTCCTCGTCTCGGGCAAGCCGCCCGCGATACGTGCCGCTCGGCGGTCGAGCTGGTGGGCGGCACGTGCCTTCGTCGCCGTCGCGCGCATCCTGTCCGCCTGCGAGCGCAGCGTCACGATCTTGCGCTCCGCGTTCGCTCGCTCGCGCTGGCGTCGCCGCTCGTCGCTCGCGACCTGCTCACGGTAGGCGCGCCAGCCCATGTTGTAGACGTCGATGACCTGCCGGGTCGCGTCGAGGTGCAGCACACGGTTGACGGTGGCCTCGAGCAGGTCCGTGTCGTGGCTGATCACGACGAGCCCGCCCGAGTAACCGCGTAGGTAGTTGCGGAGCCAGGCGACCGAGTCCGCGTCGAGGTGGTTCGTCGGCTCGTCGAGCAAGAGAGCCTGGGCCCCGGAGAACAGCACCCGTGCGAGCTCGACCCGGCGGCGCTGGCCGCCCGAGAGCGTCCCGAGCGGCTGCTCGAGCACGCGCCCGGGCAGGCCGAGGCTGGAGGAGATCGCTGCGGCCTCGGCCTCGGCTGCCCATCCACCGAGAGCGACGAAGCGCTCCTCGAGCGCCGCGTAACGCCGCATCGACGACTCCCGGGCGGGGTCGTCAGCGGTCCCCATCTTCACCGCTGCGTCGGCGAGGTCTCGAGCGACGACGTCGAGCCCGCGAGCCGACAGGATGCGGTCACGCGCGAGGACCTCGAGGTCGCCGGTGCGTGGGTCCTGGGGGAGGTAGGCGATCTCTCCCGAGCGCCGCAGCGTGCCGGCTGCCGGGAGCGCCTCGCCCGCGAGCACGCGGGTCAGGGTTGTCTTCCCGGCCCCGTTGCGCCCGACGAGGCCGACCCGGTCGCCGGGCGCCACCTGGAACGTCGCGCCCGACAAAAGGACACGGCCGCCCGCGGCGATCTCGAGGTCGGTGGCAGTGAGCAAGGTCGGGAGGCGGTCGTAGCGCTCGGGCGTTGCCGCATGGCATCGCCGCCGAGCGGTCACCGGAGCACTCCATCATCGCGCGGATCCGCGAGCCTCTCCGCGCGACGAGCCGTGCCGGCACCCCCCTTCGCAGACCACGCGGCGCCACCCGCGGCCGGTAGCCTGCCGGGGATGCACGGGCCCGTTGCTCTCGTCGGCAGTGGCGAGTTCCTCGACGTGATGCGTGAGGTCGACGAGGCCATGCTCGCCGGGAGGCCGCGCCGCGCCGTGTTCCTCCCGACGGCAGCCGCGGAGGAGGGTGAAGAGCGCGTCCGCTACTGGCTGGACCTCGGCACCCGGCACTTCGCGTCGCTCGACGTCGAGCCGGTGCCGCTCGCCGTCCTCGATCGGGCCGGGGCCGAGCGCGCGGATCTCGCCGAGCTCGTCGCCGGGGCGGGCCTCGTCTACCTGTCCGGGGGGAACCCCGGCTACCTCGCAGACACGCTCCGCTCGACCGCCGTATGGCGGGCGGTCCTCGATGCCTGGAAGAGCGGCACCGCGCTCGCCGGCTGCTCCGCCGGCGCATGCGCGCTGGGCGCCGTCGCCGACGACTTCCGCCGGCCGGGACGCTTCTCCGGGCTCGGGCTCGGCGTCGTTCCCCACGTCGCGGCGATCCCGCACTTCGACAAGTTCGACGGCTGGGCCCCCGAGCTCGCGAAAGGTCTGGTGGCGACGTGTCCGGCCACCGTGTCCGTGCTCGGTATCGACGAGGAGACCGCTCTCGTCGGCGGGATCGAGGACTGGTCGGTCGCCGGCCGCCAAGGAGTCTGGCACCTCGGACGGGACGGGTCGAGGACACGCTACGCGCCGGGCGAGACGCTGCGCCTTCCCCTGCCGGGACTTACGGCGCCCACGCCCTGATCTGCGGGCACCGCGGCCGTCACCTGCGGGCGCGTCCGCTCGAGCGCCCGGCTCGGGCCGAGCTGCGACGGTCCACGACGACGTCGGACCGCTCGGCGCCGAGGAGCGCGCGAGCGCGCCCGGTGCCTCGCTCGGAGAGCTACCGTCGCGGCAGGGGCCCGGCCGCGCGGTCGGCCCGGAACGGTCAGCGACAAGACGAGCACGGGACGCAGATGGGCAGCGGTCTCCACGAAGGCACAATGCGCCACCGCCGGCTCGGGCCGAGCGGCATGAAGGCGCTTCGCCGGTCGTCCCGCGGGCGAGCCGGAGCGCGAGACCTCGCCGCGCGCGCACTCGTGCTCGGCCTGCTCGGCAAGGTGCGCGACGGGGCGGTCATCGTCCGCGAGGGCGACAAGCGCCATCTCTGCGGCCGGCCGGCTCCAGGCGAGCCCGTCGCTGAGGTCGTCGTGACATCGCCACGGGCGTGG
>JAJYGM010000404.1 GCA_021785095.1 Actinomycetes bacterium | reverse complement strand
CGTCGCGGCGGCGCGCGCCCAGGCACGCGAGCTCTTCGGGGCCGAGTCGGTGCCCGACGCGCCCCGCCACTACCGCTCGAAGGTTCGCAACGCGCAGGAGGCGCACGAGGCCATCCGGCCCGCTGGCGAGACCTTCCGGCTCCCGGCCACCGTCGCAGCGGCGCTCCCTCCGGACGAGGCGCGCCTCTACGAGCTGGTCTGGCAGCGCACGGTCGCGTCGCAGATGAACGACGCCGTCGGAACCTCGGCGACGGTGCGCCTGGTGGCCACCGTGGAGGTCGACCCGGACCCGGCCGCGGAACCCGGGCGGGGAGGCGATACCGCTGGCTCGGGGAGCGACGCTGCCGGCTCGGATGCCGGGGGTGAGGAGGCGATTCGCCCCGGCCCGCACGAGCTCGAGCTCTCCGCGAGTGGGCGAGTCCTCGCCGACCCGGGCTTCCTCCGCGCGTACGTGGCGGGGAGCGACGATCCGGACGCCGAGCTCGAGGATGCCGAGCGCCACCTGCCGGCGCTCAGCGCAGGGGACGTGACGACGGTGGCCGGGGCTGAGGCGGAGGGACATGCCACCCAGCCGCCGGCCCGGTACACCGAGGCAAGCCTCGTGCGCGCGCTCGAGCAGCTCGGGGTGGGTAGACCTTCGACGTACGCCTCGATCATCTCCACGATCCTCGAGCGCGGGTATGTCACCAAGCGGGGGAGTGCGCTCGTCCCTTCGTTCATCGCCTTTGCCGTCGTCGGCCTCCTCGAGCGGTACTTCGCGTCACTGGTCGACTACAACTTCACGGCGGCGATGGAGGACGAGCTCGACGGGATCGCGAGCGGCGCCGAGGAGGCGCTCCCCTACCTCGAACGCTTCTACTTCGGGACGGGAGACGGCGATGGGCTCGGGCTCCGACGCCTCGTCGCCGACCAGCTGGCAGAGATCGACGCTCGCGAGGTGAACTCCATCCCGCTCGGCTCCGACCCGTCGGGGACCCCGGTGGTGGTGCGGGTCGGACGGTACGGCCCCTATCTCCAGCGAGGAGACGAGCGCGCGCCGGTGCCACCCGAGCTCGCCCCGGACGAGCTGACGCTCGAGCGCGCCCTCGCGCTGTTGGTCGCGCCGAGCGGGGACCGGGTGCTCGGCGCGGATCCGGAGACAGGGGAGCCGGTCGTGCTCCGGAGCGGCCGCTTCGGTCCCTACGTCCAGCTCGGGATGCCCGAGGAGAGCGCGGAGGGCGCGAGCAACGGACGCGCGCGGGCCGCCAAGACCGACAGACCACGGACCGCCTCGTTGCTCGCCTCCATGCGCCCCGAGACCCTCAGCCTCGACGAGGCGCTCCAGCTGCTCCGCTTGCCTCGGGTGGTCGGCACCGACGAGGGCGGGGTCGAGGTCGTCGTGGCGAACGGTCGCTTCGGACCCTACGTGAAGCGTGGGAGCGATACCCGGAGTCTTCCGAGCGAAGCCGCGCTGTTCACCTGCACGCTCGAGGACGCCCTGGCGCTGCTGGCCCAGCCGAAGGCGATGCGTCGCCGTGCGGCTGCAGCCCCGCTTGCCGAGCTCGGGCCCGACCCTGCGACGGGCAAGCCGATGATCCTCCGGGAGGGCCGGTTCGGGCCGTACGTGACCGACGGGGAGACCAACGCCTCACTCCGTCGGGGCGACACCCCCGAGTCCCTCACGGCGGAGCGGGCCGCCGAGCTGCTGGCAGAGCGGAGAGCGGCACCCCCGCGGGAGCGACCTCGGCCGCGCCCGTCGGCAGGGCGGCGCAAGCGCTCCGCAGGCTGACCCGATGGGCAACGGCGACGGCGACCGCCGGCGCGGTCTCCTCGTAGCGCTCGAGGGCGGCGAGGCGGTCGGGAAGTCGACCCAGGCGACTGCCCTTGCGGCGCGTCTCGGAGCGGTGGTCACGCGCGAGCCCGGGGGGACGGCGCTCGGCCAGGCACTCCGAGGGCTGCTCCTCGAAGCGGGGCTACGCTCGCTGGACCCCCGCGCCGAGACCCTGCTCGTGCTCGCCGACCGCGCCGCCCACATGGCGGAGGTCGTCCGCCCGGCGCTCGAGGCGGGGCGGACGGTGGTGACCGACCGCTTCAGCGGGTCGACGCTCGCCTACCAGGGCTTCGGTCGGGGGCTCGACCGGGAGGACCTGCGCCAGCTCTGCGACTGGGCAACGGGCGGGTGGTGGCCGGACCTCTCGGTCCTGCTCGACGCCGACCCGGTGCTCACCGCCAGCCGCCGGCACGTGCCAGGGGATCGCATCGAGGCAGCCGGGCTCGCCTTCCACCGCCGGGTGCGCGAGGGCTACCTCGAGTTGGCGACTGCCGACCCGACCCACTGGCTCGTCGTCGACGCTGGCGGGCCGCCGGAGGAGGTGGAGCGCTCGATCGCGACCGCCGTCGAGGACTGGCTCGCCACGCGGGCGACCGTGGCGTTGGCCCAGCCCTCCCGGGACCCGGGGTGACCACTCCCTCGCAGGTCCCGACACCGTCCGGCGCCTCCCCCGCCTCAGCCGGGACGCCCAGCTCACGAGGTGGACCCGTCTCGCAGGTCCCGACACCGTCCGGCGCCTCCCGCGCTGCTCAGGTGCCACGGCCCGCGCTGGGCCCGGAGTCGGACGAAGCGGCGCAGTCCGATCGTGAGACGACGAGCCTGACCCCGCCCGACCCAGAGGCGACGGGAGCCCGACCCTCACCGCTCCTCGCTGCTGCCCTGCAAGGCCAGCCTGCAGCCCACACGCTCCTCGACGCGGCTCGGCTCCGTCCCGTCCACGCCTACCTCTTCGTCGGTCCGCCAGGGAGCGGCATGCGCGAGGGAGCGGCTGCGTTCGCAGCCTCGCTGGTCTGTCCGACCGGTGGCTGTGGGCAGTGCCGGCAGTGCCGGCTCGTGGCGGCCGAGCGGCACCCCGATGTGGTGCTCGGCCGGCGCCAGCCCGGCGTCGGACGGCTCGAGGAGATCCGCGAGCTCGTCGCACTCGCCCAGCGGTCCCCCCTGGAAGCCGGCCGCCAGGTCCTTGTCGTCGAGGACGTCCACCTCCTCGGCCCTGTGGCGCCGACGCTGCTCAAGACGCTCGAAGAGCCCCCGCCTTGGACGGTGTTCGTCCTACTCGCAGCCGCGCTGCCGTCGTCGCTCGCGACGATCGCAAGCCGTTGCGTGCTCGTGCGCTTCCAGCCACTTTCACCGAGCCAGGTCGCCGCGGTGCTGGCGGCCGAAGGGGTCGAACCCGAACGGGCCCGGAGAGCGGCCGACGCGGCGCATGGACGGTTGGACCGCGCGCGACAGCTGGCTCGGGACCCAGGCTTCGCGGCGCGGCGAGCGGCATGGGCGGCGGTCCCGAGTCGCCTCGACGGCAGCGGCGTCACGGTCGTCGGGCTCGTGGACGAGCTCGTTGCTTCCCTCGACGCGGCGGCGGCCGGGCTGGCTTCGGCGCAGGCGGAACAGCTCGCGCGCCTGGCCACCGAGGCCGCCGCTGACCGCGAGGAGAGCAGGCCGTCCCGGGCGCAGCTCGAGGACCGCCACCGCCGGGAGCTGCGCCTCCACCGTCAGGAGGAGCTGCGCGAAGGGCTCGCAGCGATCGAGCGGGTCTATGCGGACCGGCTCTTCGCTTCGCCGGCGGGGCGCTCGGACGCGCTCTCGGCGGTGGACGCGCTCGGCCGAGCCGGTCGAGCGCTCGTGCACAATCCGAACGAGACTCTCCTCCTGCAAGCGCTCCTCCTTGCGCTCGGGCGCCGCCGAGCGGACTTCGATGACTGAACCTTGGCGACTGGGCGGCCCGCTGCCCGGCCGTCGGCTGCTCCCTCGGCGCCGGCACGGGCTCGAGCGCCAGCTCCCCCCCGGGGCCCCCAAGTGGCCGACCGCCAGCCCCCCCCTACCTCGCACGAAGTCGACCGCCGCAACT
>JAJYGM010000403.1 GCA_021785095.1 Actinomycetes bacterium | reverse complement strand
ACGCAAGGGTGTCGCGAAGCAGCTCCGTCCATGCCGCCACACCTTCGACGCGTGCGGTGGCGGACTTCCAGGCAGTCTGGCCTAGAAGGGATGGGACCCCGTACGCGCCGAGCGCTCCGAGGAGCGAGCCTTCTGAGGCTGCCAGCCTGGGTCCGGCCGGAGCTGCTGCAGCGCGCTCCCAGTCGGCGCCGCCAGGCGCGCCCGAGCGCCAGCCGACGACGTCGACCCAGGCGGTGTCCGAGACCGAGCGCGCCGAGGCGGCAGTAGGGACCCGGGCGAGCGTCCTGGCCGGCGACCTCTTCGCGGCGGGGCGTGAGCAGGCTGGGCGGTCGGAGGAGCGGCGTCTCGGGCAGTGAGGCCGGCGCGGCCGCGCCGCGCGCGGCCGCCAGGTGGTTGAAGCAGCGCACGCCGTCCGCTAGGGTCGCCGCCCTCTCCATTGGCGCGACGTGCCTGATGGCGTGCAGGCCCGAGAGGAGGACCGTGAAGACTCCAGCGACGGCAGCGGGCCCATCGGAGCCGACGCGGGCTGCCCAGCCGGCGGCGAAGGCGTCGCGGTCGGCGAAGAAGCGTGCCACCTCTGCCAAGGAGCCGGCTTCTGCGAGCAGTTCGAAGAAGAGCGCCCGTCCGAGCGTCGAAGCGTCGGATCGAACGGGTAAGGTCGCCCGGAGCCCGTCCGCCCGAACCGGCGCCCGTCCGGCCACGACCCCCTCGCATGCAGGAGCGGCGCGAGCTCGCCCGGCTGCGCTAGCGCCGGACGCTGCTGGGGCCAAGGCGACGAAGGCCGAGAAGAAGATGATCACGAAGGAGACGGTGAAAAAAGCAGTGACCTCGCCCACTTCTCGCACGACCAGGGACGCGCGAGTCTCCGACGCGTCCGCCGCCGAGAGAGCGCCGGCGCGCCGCGGGCCCAAGGCCGCTGCTGCCGACCCGTCCGCAGAAGACCAGAAGTTCCTCGCTGAGCAGCGGCATCTGCTCGAGTCCGAGCGCGAGGTCTACCTCGCGCAGGCCTCGGACCTGAAGGCCGAAGCGGACTCGCTCGCCCAAGAGCGCGAGCCCGGTGACGTCCAGTTCGACGAGGAGTCCGGGGAAGGCGGGACGGTCACCGTCGACCGCGAGCGCGACCTCGCGTTGTCGGCGCAGGCGCTCGCCGCGGTCGAGGAGATCGACGCCGCGCTCGCCAAGATCGCGGACGGGACGTACGGCGTGTGCGAGCGGTGCGGCCAGCCCATCCCCAAGCCGAGGCTGAAGGCACTGCCGTACGCGAGGCTGTGCGTCGCGTGCAAGAGCGGAGGGCTGTCGCGACGCTGAGCGCACGACGGCGCCGAGCCCTCCTCCTCACCGCCGCAGTCTCGGCGACGGTGATCGCGGCGGACCAGGCCACCACGTCGTGGGCACTCGCGGACCTGCATCGCCGCGTCCACCTCTTCGGGCCTTTCGGCCTGGCGCTGGAGTACAACTCGGGGACCGGGTTCAGCTTGGCGCAGGGGGCGGGCGACTGGCTGGTCCCGCTCGTGGCCGTCCTCCTCGCAGGGGTGGTCTGGCTGGCCTGGCACGCCGGTCGCACGCTCCTGGCCGTCGCCTACGGGCTCGTGCTCGGTGGCGGCCTCGGCAATCTCGCCGACCGCGTCCTGCGCGGCCATCACGGCGACGTCGTCGACTTCGTGACGCTCAGCCATTGGCCGACCTTCAACGTGGCAGACGCCTCGATCACCGTGGGTGTGGTGCTGGCCGTCGTCGCCCTTCTTTTCCCGAGCCGCCCCGCCGCCCCGGGAGCCCAGAGCGCGCCCGAGCATCACCCAGGATCCCAGCTCCACGACGCGGGGACCTGGCGGCCGAGATGAGGGCAGTGCCGGACGCCCCGTTCTTGGCGAGTGTGCCCGGGACGCTCGCCGGGATGCGCGTCGACCGTGCGGTGTCCATCTTGACCGGGGTGTCGAGGTCGGAGGCGGCGCGGCTCGTCGCTGGCGGCCGCGTCCTGGTGGACGGGCGCCCGGCGGCACAGCGAAGCATGCCGCTGCACGAGGGGAGCGAGCTCATCGTGGAGCTGTGCGAGCCACCCGCGACGCTCGAGCCCGACGCGAGCGCGCCCTTCGACGTCGTCTACGCGGACGCCGATCTCGTCGTCGTGGACAAGCCTGCCGGGGTGGTCGTGCACCCTGGCGCGGGCTCGCGGAGCTCGACGCTCGCTGCCGGCCTGATCGCGCGCTATCCCGACATCGCCGACCTCGCCGCGGTGTCGGACCCGGCGCGCCCAGGGATCGTCCACCGCCTCGACAAGGGCACCTCCGGTCTCCTCGTCATCGCGCGGTCGCGTCGTGGGTACCTCTCGCTCGCGGGCCAGATGCGAGCGCGCACCGTGGGCCGCCGCTACCTTGCGCTCGTCACCGGAGTCGTTCCCGACGACCGCGGGGTCATCGACGCCCCGATCGGGCGCTCAGCCAGGACTCCGACCAAGATGGCGGTGATCGCTACAGGACGGCCGGCGCGCACGCGCTACGCGGTGATCAACCGGTTCGAGCGGCTCTACGGTCAAGGCGGGTGGGTCACACGGCCCTCGTCGCTGCTCGCATGCACCCTCGAGACCGGGCGGACGCATCAGATCCGGGTCCATGCCGCAGCGCTCGGTCACCCGGTCGTCGGTGACGACCGCTACGGGACCCCCGCTGCGCGCGGCGTGCTGCCCTCGGGACGCCTGTTCCTGCACGCGGGAGAGCTCAGCATCGAGCACCCCGCGTCAGGCGCCCGCATGACCTGGCGCGCACCGCTTCCCGCCGAACTGCGCGCGGTGCTCGAGGGCGAGACCTCCTCACCGTCTGGTCGCCTCGGACCCTGACAAAGACCGTGGGGTCTGCCCAGGGCTGGGCGGTCAGGCAGCGGCGTCCTGCGCGCCCACGACGGCCCCGTCGGCGGAGAGCGCGGCGAGCGCCTCCTCCTCGGCGCGGCGTACCCGGCGGACCCCGACGCCGAGCCGTTCGGCCGTCGTCTGGAGCGACGCGGGGGTGTCACCGTCGAAGCCGAACCGTATGCGCAGGACGTCGCGCTGGAGCTCCGGCAGGCGGTCGACCGCCCCTCGGATCCGCTCGAAGACCATCTCGCGGTCCGCCCGCTCGGTCCAGTCGTCGGCGTCGGGGGCGACGAGCTCACCGAGCGAGGTCGAGGAGTCGACGGCCGCAGGCTGGTCGAGGCTTGCGGTGACGCGTGCGATGCTCTCGAAGCTGCGCCGCTCCTCGGGCGTCATCCCGGTCACCTCGGACAGCTCGTCTTCGGTGGGCTGGCGCCCGAGCTGGCCCGCCAGCTCCGCGGCGATGGCGTCGAGCCTCTGGAGCCGCTCACCGACCTCGAGGGGGATGCGGATCGTGCGCCCGTGCTGCTGCACCGCGCGCTGGAGCGCCTGGCGGATCCACCACGTGGCATAGGTGGAGAACCGGAAGCCTCGCTCCCAGTCGAACTTCTCCACGGCGCGCAGGAGGCCAAAGGTCCCCTCTTGCACCAGGTCTGCCAAGTCGACGCCGCGGTCCTGGTACCGGCGGGCCCAGTGGACCACCAGGCGGAGGTTCGCAGCCACCATCTCCTTGCGCGCGCGCTCATCTCCGGCGGCGACGCGCTTGGCGAGCGCGATCTGCTGCTCGTGATCGGGCATGGGGTACTGGTCGAGGTCACGCAGCAGCAGGCCGAGGCTGTCGGTGCTCGCTGCGCTGGTCTTGGTCGAGGTACTCATCGTGTGCGAATTCGTCGCTCTCTGTTGGCTCGTGGTGTCTCGTTGGCTCGTGGTGTCTCGTGGGCTTCGTCGTGCTGGTTCGTGGTGTCTCGTGGTCTTCGTCGTGCTGGTTCGTGGTGCTCTGTCGCTGCCCTGGATCCTGGTTCGGATCCCGGCAGCGCAGAGCC
>JAJYGM010000010.1 GCA_021785095.1 Actinomycetes bacterium | reverse complement strand
ACCTGCTGCGGCGTCCAGCGAGGCGCGCGCTCGCTCCACGTCGCCACGGAGCGCGTCGAGAAAGCCGGAGGCCCAGTGGACGACCGCGCCGTCGAGATGGTCCTCGTCGAGCGCCTGGCGGACGACGTCGCCCGCCTCGTCCCACTTCCCCTGCTCGACGAGCGCGACGCACAGGTTCGCGACGGCGGTGCCGAGGACCCGCCGGACGCCCGTGCGCCGCCCGTGCTCGACGGCCGAGCGCGCCACGCGCTCCGCGGCCCCCGCGTCCCTCGACGAGAGCTCGCTGGCGAGGTTCAGCTGGGCGACGGCGACGGTCCCGAAGTCGCCGGCGCGCTCGGCGAGCCTGGCGGCCGTCTCGAAGTACGCGATGGCCTCCGCGCTGCGGTTCTCCATCGACGCGGCGACGCCCTTGGCGTTGAAGAGCGATGCGAGCTCGCGCGGTCCGACGTCGAGGGCCTGCCCGAGCACGAGCGCCTCTGAGATGATCCGCATCCCCTCGACGCGGTTCCCCGTGAAGGTGTAGCTCTGCGCCAGGATCCTGAGCGCCTCCACCGTGTCGAGGTCGGGGTCGACGCTCAGGACCTCGAGGGCGGCGGAGACTTCGGCGCGCGCGGCGTCGTAGCGGCCCCCTCCGGACATGCCGCGCGCCTTCAGGACGCGGCTGCGCGCGGCGCCGCGCTCGTCGCCCCCGGTGCGGTGCCGCTCGACGGCGGCGTCGGCGAGCTCGATCGCCCGCGCCACGTCGCCGTGGTCGGCGCTCGCTCTGGACGCGCGCTCGAAGAGCGCGGCGGCGCGCCCGGGCGCGGCGATTGCCGCTGCCGCCGCGTGCCCGTCGGCAGCACGGCCGAGGGCGCCGGACTGCTCGGCGCGCTCTGCCGCCCGCACGAGGAAGTCGAGGGCGCCCGAGCGGATCTCCTCCACGTCGGGATCGTCGGGCTCCGCCGCGAGCGCGTCGAGGTAGTGGCGGGCGATCGCGTCGGCGATCTCCTCGCCGTCGTTGGCGAAGGCGCCGCGCAGGTGGCGGGCGACGGCGAGGTGACGAGCCTTGCGGTCCCGCCTCGACAGCGTCTCGTAGGCGACCTGGCGCAGCATCTCCTGGCTGAAGTGGTAGGCCCCGCGCTCGGGGGAGAGCGGGTCGGCGGACACCTGGAGCACGTCGCGCCGCACGAGCTCCGCGAGCGCAGCGTCGACGGTCCCGTCGTCCCGGCCGGAGACCGCGACGACGGCGTCCTTCGGGAAGCTCGTGCCGAGCACGCTCGCGTCGGCGACGATCTCCCGCACGTCCTCGGGGAGGGTGTCCAAGCGCCCGGCGAGCAGCGCGTGCAGCGAGTCCGGCACGGCGAGATCTCCGAGCGAGCCCACGAGCCGGTAGCTCCCGCCGCCCTTGTCGACCCGGTCCTTCTCGACGACGCCCCGGTCGAGGAGCGAGCGGATCGTCTCGACGGCGAAGAGCGGGATGCCCTGGGCGCGGGCGGTGATCGCCTCTCGGGCCTCGTCAGGCATCCCCGGCACCAGCGAGTCGACGAGCGTGCGCATCGAAGCCTCGTCGAGCGGGTCCAAGGTGAGCGCAGAGCGGTTTCGCCCCATCCCGAACCCGGCGTCGAGACGCTCGAGCCCCGGGCGCGCGAACAGGACGACGAAGATGCCGAGGTCGCGGGTCCAGTCGACGAGGTGCTCGAGGAAGGAGAGGAAGCTCTCGTCGGCATGCTGCGCGTCCTCCACGAGCATCACGACGGGCGCGACCTGGGCGAGGCGCTCGAAGAAGAGGCGCCAGCCCGCGAACAGCTCCTCGGTCGAGAGGACCACCTTCGACTCGCTCACGTTGGGCACGCCGAGGAGGCGCGCGAGACGGACTCCGACGTACTCCCGCTCGCCTTCGTCCTCGACGAAGCGCACCAGGCCCTCCTCCAGCCTGGAGGCCGCGACCTCGCGGGTGTCCTCTTCGGCGATCCCGAAGCGCTGCCGCACGATCTCCGCGAGAGCCCAGAACGTCACCCCCTCGCCGTAGGAGAGGCAGCGCCCCCGATGCCAGAGCACCGCGTCGGCGATGCCGTCGATGTACTTGAAGAACTCCCAGCCCAGGCGCGACTTGCCGACCCCGGCGGGACCCGACACCACGACGAGGCGAGGCGTGCGGCGTTCGACCGAGGAGTGGAAAAGGTCCTTCAGCACGCGCAGCTCGACGTCGCGCCCCGTGAACGGCGCCTCCAGCCCGTCGGCGCGCTGGTTGCCGCGCACGCCCGACAGGACGCGAAGTGCCCTGTGGAGCCGCTCGGGCGCCTGCTTCCCCTTCAGCTCGTGCTCGCCCGTGTCGGAGAAGGCGATCGCTTGCTGGCTGCGCCGGCGCGTGGTCTCGTCGACGAGCACCGTCCCTGGCTCCGCGACCGCCTGGACCCGCGCGGCGGTGTTCACCGCGTCGCCCGCCACCATTCCCTCCCCCGTCGCTCCGATGGTGACGGCGACCTCGCCGGTGACCACGCCCGCCCGGGCGGCGAGGCCCGCGGCGGTCCCGGAGGTCCCGCCGCCGAGCGCGACCTCCGTGCCGAGCGCGCCGACAGCTTCGACGAGCTCGAGCGCCGCACGCACCGCGCGCTCGGTGTCGTCCTCGTCCGCGGCCGGGGTCCCCCATACCGCCATGACCGCGTCGCCGATGAACTTCTCGACGATCCCGCCGTGGCGGTCGATCACCTGTCGGGCGACGTCGAAGTAGCGCGAAAGGAGCTCCCGCACGTGCTCGGGGTCCCGATGCTCGGCGAGCGACGTGAAGCCGACGAGGTCCGCGAACAGCACCGAGCAGACGCGCCGCTCGGCGATCGGAGGAGCCTTCTTCGGCGCCGGCCCCGCCGCGGCGCCCGCGGCCGGCGCGTGCAGCGGGCTGCCGCAGCTGTGGCAGAACCGCTTCCCGTGCTCGACCGGCACGCCGCAGGCGGGGCACGCGATCTCGAGCGGCCCTCCGCAGTCCCCGCAGAATCGAGCGCCCTCGGGGCTCGTGGCGCCGCATGCCGGGCAATGGCGCATCGTGCAAGCATGCCACCTGCCGCGCACGGGCCGCGGGGGCGCCGCGCCTCCCGGCGCGACGTTCCTGCCCGCCTACCATGGCGCCCCATGCAGCGCGTGTTCTCGGGCGTCCAGCCCTCCGGCGACTTCCACCTCGGCAACTACGTCGGCGCGTTCCGCCAGTGGGTCGCAGACCAAGCCGAGCACGACGCGTTCTACTGCGTCGTCGACCTCCACGCCCTGACCGAGGAGATCGACCCGGCGTACCTGCGAGGAAAGACCTTCGAGGCGGCGCGGAACCTGCTCGCCGCGGGCCTCGACCCGGAGATGGCGACGATCTTCGTCCAGAGCCACGTCCCCGACCACCCGCGCCTCACCTGGCTCCTCGAGTGCACCGCGTCGATGGGCGAGCTGCGCCGGATGACCCAGTTCAAGGCGAAGGGCCGCGGCCAGGAGACCGTCCGGGTCGGCCTCTTCACGTACCCCGTGCTCATGGCCGCCGACATCCTCCTCTACGACGCCGACAGGGTCCCGGTCGGCGAGGACCAGCGCCAGCACCTGGAGCTCGCCCGCGAGGTCGCCCAACGCTTCAACACCCGGTACGGCGAGACCTTCGTGGTGCCCGAGGCAGCCGTCCCCAGGGTCGGCGCGCGGGTGCTCGACCTCCAGCACCCCGACCGCAAGATGTCCAAGAGCGTCGAGTCCCCGCTCGGCACGATCGCCATGCTCGACCGCCCCGAGGACATCGAGCGCAAGGTGAAGAAGGCCGTGACCGACACCGACGGGGAGATGCGCTACGCGCCCGAGGAGAAGCCCGGGCTCGCGAACCTGCTCGCGCTGCTCGCGGCGGCGACCGGGCGCCAGCCCGACGCGGTCGCCGCCGGCTAC
>JAJYGM010000240.1 GCA_021785095.1 Actinomycetes bacterium | reverse complement strand
CCCGCTCGGGCACCCGGCCTGCTGGTCACTCGGTCATTCGGTACTCGGTCTGGCGACGCCTCCCGGCTCCGGCGAGCCGGGAGCTGCCGTTTGGCTCGGCGCCGGCCTCACGAGAGCAGCGCCTGGAGCGCGGCTCGCGCCGCGGCACTGCGCTCGGCCTCGTCTGCGAGCGTCCGGCCGAGCTGTGCGAGCCACTGGTCGACCTCGACCTCCTCGGAGCGCAGGACGACCCCACGCACCGAGTGCCGCACGGTGCACCGGGGGCTGCTCGCCCCCTTCGGCTGCGCCGCCTCGAGCTCCCAGTCCCCGAGGTTGACGAGGATCCGCTCGACAGCGCCGCCCTTGCGGAACCGCCCTCCGCTTCGCACGAGACGTACCCGATCCCCGAGAGCACCCGCCAGCTTGTCACCGAGCACGGCGAAGAACGTGGTGGTGTCGGACGCGTCAGCCCGAAGCGACGCCATCACCAGCTCGAGCTGCTGCTCGGGCTCCGAGCCTGGCCCGACCTCGGCACTCACGTCGAGGCCCCCGCCGCGCGGCCCCTGGAGCTCGCCTGCGCGCCGGTCCACGAAGCGGTCACCTGGTCAGACTAGCGCAGCTTCCGCCCCCGGTTCGAGCCACGAGCTCGCCTATCATGTCGGGGAGCGAGCCAGGGAGAAGCCAACATGAGCATCTTCAAACGCATGAACCAGGTCTTCCAGCAGAAGGCCAACGCGGCGATGGACCGCGTCGAGGACCCGAACCAGGCCCTCGACCTGTCCTACCAGAAGCTGCTGGAGCAGCTGCAACAGGTCAAGCGCGCGGTTGCGGACGTGCTCACGTCGGAGAAGCGCCTGGAGGCACAGAAGGCGACACTGCAGGCCAACTACGACAAGCTGCAGGGCCAGGCGCGCCAGGCGCTCGGCCAGGGACAGGAGGATCTCGCCCGAACCGCCCTGCAACGAGCCGAAGTCATCCAGGGTCAGCTGCAGGGACTGGACCCCCAGATCGCCCAGCTGAAGCAGCAGGAGAGCCAGCTCGAGCTCTCCGCGCAGAAGCTTGCCGCGAAGGTCGATGCCTTCCGGACCCAGCGAGAGACCATGAAGGCCCAGTACACGGCAGCGAAGGCGTCCACCCAGGCGGTGGAGGGACTCTCGGGGATCTCCGAGCAGATGGCAGACGTGTCGCTCATGTTGGACCGTGCCCAGGACAAGGTCGCGAACATGCAGGCCCGCGCCTCCGCGGTCGGTCAGCTCGCCGACAGCGGTGTGCTCGACTCGCTCGAGATCGGCACTGGCGTCGGCGGCGACGACATCGAGGCGCAGCTGCGCAAGGGCGGGCCGTCCCAGGCCGATCTCCAGCTCGAAGCCATGAAGCGCGAGCTCGGACAGGGCGGGCCACCCCCCTCCGGCGCGCTCGGCGAGGCCACCCTCATCGTCCGGGTCGCCGGCGACCAGCAGTACCGCGTGCCCGCTTCGCTCCGGCCGGCCCTGGACGGTCTCGACACCGCGCTCGCGCGCTCGGTCGAGTCCGGGGACGCAGAGGGCTTCGCCGCTGCGGCAACCGAGCTCGGCAAGCTCATCAAGACGAACGGCGAGCAGCTGCCTCCGGACGCCGTGAGCACATCCGACCTGATCGTCCCCTCACCGGAGATGAAGCTCGAGGACGCCAGGAAGCTCTTCGCCGAAGAGGGCGAGGGCGGGGCAGCGGACGGCGCAACCGGCGGGGCAACCGCCCCGTCGAGCGCGACGGCGACGGCGCCGCAGGGCTGAGCCAGCCGCAGGGCTGAGCCAGGAGCACTCGGGGCCGGCCTGCGCGCTCGGCGCCGGTCTCCCGGGGTACTGCCCCCGAGGCAGAGGTCGGTCCCGTCGCCCGGCACGGCCGTTCGTGCTGTCACGCCGCCGGACGGCAGTCCTCGAGCCCGCTCGAGCGCTGGTGCGCTCACCCGGCTCGAGCGCCGGTCACGACGGAGCGCAACGCGCCGACCGCAGCGACGACGTCCGCCAGGCGAGGGGTGGCGCTCCCGATGTCGTCGCGCAGGCGGCCCAATCGCTCGATGCCAGCCGCTCGCTCCCCGGCAAGCCGATGTGTCGCGCCGACCGCGGCGGCCGCAACGTCGACCGATGCTCGGGTCCCGCCGTCCCCCCTGCTCGGGTCGCGCTCCACGCTGTCACCCCGGGCGCCGTCCCCCCTCGATCCCGGCGCCCGCTCCCCACCCGAGCCCGGCGCCCGCTCCCCATCGCCGCTCCGAGCGCCAGACTCGCCGCCGGCACCAGCCGCAGGCTCGAGCGTCGCACAGACCTGTGCGGTCAGGTCGCGTTGGCAACGATCGACCTCGTCGGAGAGGGCGAGCTTGGCACGATGGTCCGCGAGCTGCTCGTCCGGGAGCCGCTGGAGTGCCGCTCGCAGCCAGTCGATGCCGACGAGACTTCCGAGAACGTGGTAGGTCGCCATCGCCGCCACTGCGTTGCAACCCTGCTCGTGCGCGACCTCGACGGCGTCGAAGATCGCGCCCGCGCGCTGCAGGCGCGCCGAGGCGCGTGCGACCGGTTCGGCAAGCCCGAGCGAGCGCAGCGCCTCGCTCCGCGCCTCGATCGCCCTGCGCTGCTCGGGTGTGAGCAGTTCGAGGAGCGCTGGGCCGACCACGTCTGCGCCGCGGCGGTACCGCTCGACCATCCGGGGGATGTCGACCTGCCCACCGCTCAGTCGGAGCACCCAACGGACCGCGCCCTCCATGACGTGGCGGGCTCCGAGGGTCTCGGTGATCAGGGTCTCGAGCGGGACACCGACCCCAGCCGACTCGAAGGCGTCCACGAGCTCCTCGAACCCGAGCACTCGGTCTGCCACGACGTAGGCCGCAGCCACCGCAGCCGGGTGACAGCCGGTGTCGCGTACCAGACGATTGACGAAGGTGAGCCCACCGTGATCGACCACGAGGTTCGCGAGACGGGTCGCGATGATCTGGCGGCGGAGGGGATGCTCATCCAGCTCGCCTGGGAACCGCTCCGGCAGCGGCGCCGGGAAGTAGCGCTCCAGCTCCGAAGCGAGCGCGGGGCTGTCGGGCACGGCCGAGGCGACGAGCTCCTCGAAGAGGGCGATCTTCGCGTACGCGAGCAGGACAGCGAGCTCGGGCCGGGCGAAACCCTCCCCACTCGCCACCCGCGCCGCGAGCTCCTTCTCGCCGGGGAGAGCCTCCACCTCGCGATCGAGACGCCCCTGGCGCTCCAGCTCGGCCACGAGCCGCCGATGTGCGCCCACCGCCTCGCCCGCGTGGGCTGACGCAAGGGTGAGGGCCCAGACCTGACGCCGGTTGTGTGCGAGGACGTGACGTGCGACGTCCTCGGTCATCTCCTCGAGGAGACCGTCGCGTGCACCGGGCTCGAGCGCACCCGAGGTGATCGCGCCCGCGAGGAGGATCTTGATGTTGACCTCGTGGTCCGAGCAGTCGACCCCCGCAGAGTTGTCGATCGCGTCGGTGTTCACCCGGCCACCCCGCCGGGCGAACTCGATGCGACCACGCTGGGTGAGACCGAGGTTCCCGCCCTCGGCCACCACGCGACAGCGCAGCTCGGAGCCGTCCACGCGCAGACGGTCGTTCGCACGGTCGCCGACGTCGGCATGCCGCTCGGACGAGGCCTTCACATACGTACCCACCCCGCCGTTCCAGAGCAGGTCGACCGGGGCGCTGAGCAGCGCCCGGATGGTCTCCTCCGGTGTCAACGTCGCCGCTTCCACGCCGAGCAACTCGCGGACCTCATCGGTGAGGACGATCGCCTTCGCGCTGCGCGGGAAGATCCCGCCCCCCGGCCCGAGCGTGCGCGGGTCGTAGTCCCCCCAGCTGGACCGGGCGAGCCCGGCGAGGCGGAGCCGCTCGGCATAGGAGCGCTCGAGGTCGGGCGGGTGGTCGAGGAAGACGTG
>JAJYGM010000773.1:3124-3903 GCA_021785095.1 Actinomycetes bacterium | reverse complement strand
CTTCGGACCGCAACTTGGTCCTAGCCGACCGTGGCCGGTGTTGTGTTCTTCGAGGATGTGACGCCGTATGTCGGTCCCTGCACGATCACCACGGTCCCGATCGGCGTGTTCGGCCACAGGCTCTGGGCTGTCGCCAGCTGCATCTCGACGCACCCGTTGCTCTGAGGGAACCCGTAGGCGGCGCGCGGGTAGTAGTGCAACGCGTCGCCGCCGTTGAAGTAGCTCACCCAGGGAACTGTCGGGATTGTGTAGTGCGTGCCTGTCACGTCGGTCCCCGACATGTGCGAGGTACGGACGTGCTCGAACACCTCGTAGGTGCCGTTGTGCGTTGTGGCGCCGCGTACCCCCGTGTTGACGAGGACGTCGTGGAACGCCAAAGAGCCGTTGACCCATGCTGTGAGGTGCTCGGAAGGGCTCAGGTTCTTTGTCACGAGCACGTAGGTGAGCGATTGGGTGTTCGCCTTGTCGCTGGCGGCGTCGTGGATCAGCGCTGTCCACACCACCGGGCCGGGGATGCCGTCGACGGCCAGGCCGTTCTCTGTCTCGAACGTCATCACGGCGCCCTTTGTCAGGGCGCTCGGGACGCCGGCATTCCATTGGCCGGTGAGCGCGCTCGGGAGCCCGGCCCACTTCCAGGTCAGTGTGCCGGGCTGGGGCATCGCCATGTCCTGGGGCGCAGGGGTTGGGCCGGCGTAGGAGAGCGGAAGGTAGCCCAGCTCTGCGAGCAACTCCTGGAGGCGCTTCGTGCTCCCGGGCGCGATCGTGAACGAAACCGTCGT
>JAJYGM010000773.1:0-3108 GCA_021785095.1 Actinomycetes bacterium | reverse complement strand
GCTGACCGTGTACTTCGTGTACGGGAGGAACGGCGCCGTGGGGGAGAAGAGAAGCTCGTCAGGGTGCGGCCGGCTCCAGCCCCCTGTGACCGGCGGGGTGATCGTCGGCGACACTCCGCCTTTCACAGCTGCGGTGAACGTGACCCCAACGGTCGTGTTCGACGCCACGCCTGTGGCTCCCGCCGACGGCGACGTCGACGCCACGCTCAGCTTGCCGACGGATGCGGCAACTGCAGGAGACTTCGCGTGGGACGAGCACGACACGCCCCGCGTGCACACGACGCCGGTCGCGCCCCCCCGGGTGCGGGCGTAGACGATGCCGCCCACGACTGCGAGGACGGCGACGAGCGCGAGCGCAAGCGCGGCCGGCTTCCCCCAACGCCGCCGTCTGGGCCCAACGCTGTGCGCCTGGAGTGCCTGCATCCCGATCCCGTGCTCGAACGTCGCCGCGTGCTCGTGCGCGCAACGTCGTCCTCGACCTTATCGGGCCTTTCGCGCCCAACCTTGGCAGGCTCCTCGCACGCAGGCTCCTCGCACGCAGGGCGCGTGAGTAGCCTGCGGTGCCGTGGCCTGGGTGCTCGCCGTCGACGCCGGGACGACCGGCGTGCGGACCGTCGCGTTCGACGAGGCCGGCTCGGTCGTCGTGGAGGCATACCGACCTCTCACCCAGCAGTTCCCTCGGCCCGGATGGGTCGAGCACGACCCCGACGAGATCTGGTCCCACGTGGCCTCGACGCTTGCCGAGGTCGCGGCGGAGCTCGGCGCCCGGGGCGAGATCGTCGCCGCGATCGGCGTCACGAACCAGCGCGAGACGGCGCTCGCGTGGAACCGCGTCTCGGGTCGCCCGCTCCACGCTGCGATCGTGTGGCAGGACCGGAGGACCGCCACGCGCTGCGAGGAGCTCGAGCGAGCCGGCCTGCTCCCCCTGGTCCGTGAGCGGACTGGTCTCGTGCTCGATCCGTACTTCTCCGCGACGAAGTTCGAGTGGCTGCTCCGCGACGCCCAACTCGACACTCGCGACCTCGCGCTCGGCACCGTGGACGCATGGCTGGTCTTCCGGCTGACGGGCGGCCGTGCGTTCGTGACCGACGTCTCGAACGCCTCCCGCACGATGCTCTTCGACATCCGCACGCTCGCATGGACACCCGAGCTGTGCGAGGTGTTCGGCGTACCGATCGCCGCACTGCCCGAGGTCCGTCCCTCGTGCGGCCGCGTCGGCGCGGTCGCGGCGCACCTGTCCGAGAGCGCGACCGCGCCTGCGAGCTTGGACGCGTTGTCCGGCGTCCCGATCAGCGGGATCGCCGGCGACCAGCAGGCAGCCCTGTTCGGCCAGGGGTGCGTCGACCGCGGCATGGCGAAGGTGACGTACGGGACCGGGAGCTTCCTCCTCGTGCACGCCGGGTCGTCCTGCCCGCCGCCGCACGAGGGCCTCCTCACGACCGTTGCGTGGGACCTCGGGAGCCACGAGACGCGGCCGTCTCACTCGGGGGTCGCATACGCGCTCGAGGCGTCGACGTTCGTCGCCGGGGCGGCCGTCCAGTGGCTGCGCGACGGCCTCGGGGTGATCGAGCGCTCCGAGGACGTGGGACCGCTCGCCGGGTCCGTGGCCGACGCCGGCGGATTGGTGGTGGTCCCCGCGTTCACCGGGCTCGGCAGCCCGTGGTGGGACTCGCGCGCGCGTGGCGCCGTCATCGGCGTCACGCGCGGGGTGGGCCGTGCGCAGCTCGCGCGCGCCGTGATAGAGGCGATTGGTTTCGGCGTGCGCGACATGGTCGACGCGGTGACCGGCGCGCTCGGCGGTACGATCCGGCAGCGGTCTCGCTCTTTCACTGAATTCCCGAGGCACCTCCCCGGTCATTCATCGACTGAGAGCGGTCGCGACCCGCTATCCAAGTACGCTCGGCGACGTGATCCCGGCGCTGCGGGCCGACGGCGGCGCGTCCACGATGGAGCTCCTCCTCCAGCTCCAAGCTGACCAGCTGCAGATCCCGGTCGTCCGGTCGCGCGCCGTCGAGTCGACCGCGCTGGGCGCTGCGACGCTCGCTGGCCTGGCCGAGGGGGTCTGGGGAAGCGTGGAGGAGCTCGTCGCTCGTTGGCAACCCGACATCGAGTGCGTGCCGCGGGTCGACCGCGTGACCGCCGACGTCTCGTACAAAGCGTGGCTCGGCGCGCTCGATCGCGCGCGTGGCTGGGCCCGAGACTGAGCGAAGACCGAGAGGCCGCCTCACGGCTGCGCACGGTCGCCGCCGCGCCAGCCGTTCCCGGGACGCCCGGAGCCCGTTGTGACCGACGGCCTTGGAGAGGGTGACCCGGCTTGGGCACACTTGGGCACACGAAGCGAGGTGGACGATGACGATCGCAGCGCTCTCCCCCGAGCAGCGCGCCGAGGACCTGCGGCGGCTCAGCAGTGAACAATTCGATGTGCTCGTCGTCGGAGGAGGCGTCACGGGCGCCGGCGCGGCGCTCGACGCGGCGACCCGAGGCCTACGTGTCGCCGTCGTCGACGCGCAGGACTGGGCCTCGGGGACCTCGAGCCGGTCCACGAAGCTCATCCACGGAGGGCTGCGCTACCTCGAGATGCTCGACTTCCACCTCGTGCACCAGGCCCTGGTCGAGCGCGGGCTCCTGTTACAGGTCATCGCCCCACACCTCGTGCGCCCGGTGCCGATCCTCTACCCCCTGCGAACTCCTGTCGTCGAACGCGCGTACGTCGGCGCCGGCATCGCCCTCTACGACGCGCTCGGGTGGTCGACGGGGACCAGCCGCGGCCTCCCGCTCCATCGTCACCTGTCCAGGCGCGCGGCGCTCGCGCTCGCACCGGGGCTCCGGCGCGGCAGCCTCGCCGGAGCCATCGAGTACTACGACGCGCAGGTGGACGACGCGCGCTTCGTCGCCGAGCTGGTGCGCACCGCGGCGACCTACGGCGCTGCAGCAGTCAGCCGGGCCGCCGTCGTCGACGTTCGCGGGGAGGCAGGGCGGGTCACCGGCGCGTTGGTGCGGGACGCCGAGACCGGTGCCGAGATCGAAGTGGCAGCCGCGGTGACGCTGATCGC
This sequence comes from Actinomycetes bacterium, assembly GCA_021785095.1. The sequence goes on along the minus strand of JAJYGM010000773.1, from coordinate 55 downwards.
GACCGGCCCGTGGACGGAGGACACCGAGGCGCTTGCCGGCCGCAGCCGCGCGGTC
>JAJYGM010000494.1 GCA_021785095.1 Actinomycetes bacterium | reverse complement strand
GCTCGATTGGCTCGAGATCGGTGTCGAGGGCTCCCTCCTCCTGGCGGTCGACGACCTCCACTGGGCCGACCCGGACTCGATCGGCCTGCTCTGCCTCATGTGCCGGAGGCTCGAGCGCGTGCCCGTCACGGTCGTCGTCACGATGCGCCCCTTCCCCCACCCGGCGATCGAGCAGGCGATGCTGCTCGCGTACGACGGCGTCGTTCACGTGGAACGACTCCGGCCGCTGACGGACCCCGCCAGCGCCGCGCTGCTCGCGCAGCACCTCGGCAAGGCTCCCGGCGACGACCAGCTGCAGGCTGCGAGCCGGGCAGCAGCAGGCAACCCCCTCCTGCTCGTCGAGTGCGCGGCGGCACTGGCACGTGGGGAGGACCTGACAGCCCCATCTGCCAGCGGCACCGGCATCCTCCTTCCGCGCTTCGCCGGGGTGGGTGCCGGAGCGCTGCACTGGGCACGAGCAGCGAGCGTGCTCAGCACGAGGTTCCGGCCCGTCGTCGCCGCCGAGCTTGCCGGGCAGTCCGAGCAGGAGGCCGCGGCGTCCCTGCAACATCTCTGCGAAGCAGGGTTGGTGCGCTCGTCCGGCGACGGGAAGGCGGAGTTCGTGCACCCGCTCGTCCGCCAGGCTCTCTACGAGGACCTGCCCCCCCTCATCCGCCAGGGGCTGCACGCGAGCGCCTTCCGGTTGCTCCGCACGCGGGGCGCAGAGACAGAGGAGCTCCTGTCCCACGCCCTGTCGGCCGACCTGAGCGGCGACGCGTCCGCGGCGAGCATGCTCGCGGCGGCGGGGGAGAGGGCGCTCGCGGCCGGTGCCGTCGCCACCGCAGCGCAGCACCTGGCACAGGCTGTCAAGATCTCGTCGATCACGGCCCCGCCGGGGCTGCGCCTGCAACTGTCGCAGGCGTGGCTGGCGACGGGCGAATTCGCCGCGGCGGAGGACGCCATCCGCGACACGCTCAACACGGAGGATCTCTCCGTGGCGGACCGGGTGCGTTCGCTGCGCCTGCTCGCGCAGGCGCAGCTCGCCTCCGCCAAGGTCGCAGACGCGAAGCGCACCGCGGCCAGCGCCAGCGTGCTCGCGACCGGGTTCGACCGTGACCTGGCTGTCGAGATCCGGCTCGACTCGGCCTACATCGACTGGTTGTTCGAAGGCATCTACGAGGCGCGGCGTGCCATCGAAGGCCTTGCCGAGGATGCCGGCGGCGCGGTCGGAGAGGTAGCGAGGGTAGCTGACGCCCATCTCGCCGTCATCGGCGGCGACGCCACCGCTGTGGAGCAGGTCCTGGTCTCCGCCGCCGCCTGGATGCCGGACGCCGGCCAGCCCGTGCGCACTCCGTGGCAGTGGGACCTCCTTTTCAGCTGGGCCAACGTCGCGAAGATCCTCGAGCGCTTCGACGAGAGCGAGCGCTGCTTCGAGCAGCTCGACGACATGGCGAGGTCCCAGGGAGCCGCCGTCACCTTGCAGACGCTCGCCGTCAACCACGCCGACACGCTGTGGCGGATCGGCAAGCTCGACGAAGCCAAGGCGCTCTTGGAGCGGGCGGCCGAGCTCGTAGCCCTGGTCCCGAGCATCGCCCCGTTCAGTTACGTCGGGCTGGCGCACGTCCACAACGAGCTCGGCGACGACGAGGGGAGCGCTCGCTGGGCAGCCAAGGTCGAAGCGCTTCTCGAGTCCTCGATCGAATCTCCGTATCTGCGGCTCTGGCTGATCTTGTTCGAATGCCGGCGCTTTCTCGCCGCTGACGAGGCGCTTCGAGCAGCGCGGGCCGCTGACGCAGCGGCCGAGCTCGCCGACCGCTACGGCATCATCGAGCCGTGCGTCGTCCCCTGGCATGCGAGCGCGATCGACGCCTACCTCGCCGCCGGCGAGCTCCAGCGTGCCGAAGCGCTCTCGCTGAGGCTGAGCGAGCTGAGCCAACGCCTCCCCTGTCGTGCGCCGCGCGCCACGGCGCACGTCGGCCTGGCCACCATCGCCTGGCTGCGCGGGCAGGACGAGGAAGCGTACGAAGGCTTTCAGGAGGCACTCGCGCAGCATTGCGAGCTGTCGATGCCCCTCGCCGAGGCGGAGACGCTCCTCGCCTTTGGCCGCTTCTGCCGTCGCAGCGGTCGCAGGGGCGAGGCTCGGGCGCTCCTCGGGCGCGCCCTCGAGCTCGTCGAGCCAGTCGGCGCCCGCCGCATCGGCCGGCTCGTCGAGCACGAGCTGGCGCTGGCGGGCGGCCGTCGCCGTGGCGCTGGCCGAGACGGCGAGCTCAGCCCCCAGGAGCGCCGGGTCGCCGAGCTCGCCGCGAAGGGCCTGACGAGCCCGGCGATCGCCCGCGAGCTCTTCATCTCGGCCAAGACGGTCGACCACCACCTCTCGCACATCTACGCCAAGCTCGGGATCGCCTCTCGCCGCGATCTGATGCGAGCGTGGCCGCGCTGAGCCTTGACGGGCCGCCTACCTGATGGGTGGTCCTCTGCCTATCTGATGGGTTGCCTATCTGATGGGTGGTCGTGGGTGGTCGGCTGACGCCACCACGTGCTCGGCGTTCAGTGCCGTCGGCTCCGCGTCCGACCCCAGCGCCGGCCCCAGCGCCGGCGGTGCAGCAGGGACCGAGACCCGGGAACGCAGCAGCAAGACGGCCACGACGAACGCGACGCCGGCGCCCGCCGCAGCCGAGCGGAAGGCCATCTGGTAGCCGTGCACGCTCGCGGCAGCGGCGAGCGCGTGGAGCCGCGGCGTGCCCACACTCGCTCTGACCGCGCGGAGCGCGCCGAGCGCGTGCTCGTATTGATCGCGGGTCGCGGTCGCGGCCACGGTGACGAGGGTGGCGAGCCCGAGGGAGCCTCCGACTTGCTGGCTCGTGTTCAGGAGAGCGGAAGCCAGTCCGGACTCGTGCCGTCCCACGGAGGAGACGGCGTTCAGCGTGAGGGGGACGAACGAAAGTCCCATCCCCAATCCGACGAGCACGAGCGGCCCGAAGACCTGCGCGTAGCCCGACGTGGCGCTCACCCCGGACACCCAGAGGAGGCCCAGCGCCACGAGGACGGGACCGGCGACGAGGAACCGCCGCGCGCCGAAGCGGCGCACGAGCTGCGAGACGGCGACGCTGGTGCCGGCGACGCTCACGGGGATGGGGAGATACGCCACGCCGGCGAGGAGCGGGCTGTAGTGGAGGACGTCTTGGAGGAACTGGGTGAGGAAGAAGACGAGCGACAGCATCGCGGCACCCAAGAGCAGCATGACGCCGTAGCCGGCCGCCCGGTTCCGGTGGCGGAGGAAGCCGAGGGGGACGAGGGGCTCCTTGGCGGAGCGCTCGATGGCGACGAAGGCCCCGATGAGCACAGCGGCGGCGGCGAACGCGAAGTCCGTCCGCGCGCTCGACCATCCGTCGGTCGGGGCGCTCACCAGGCCGTAGACGAGCAGGGCCATGCCGGCGGAGATGCTCAGCGCGCCCGGGACGTCGAGCCGGCGGCTGCGGCGGATCGGGGCGCGCCCGGCGGGCAGCGCCATCCGCGTGAGGGCGAGGACCGCGACGCCGATCGGGACGTTCACGAACAAGACCCAGCGCCACGAGGCGACGTCGACGAGGATCCCGCCGAGGAGCAGGCCGAGCGCACCCCCGGCAGCGGACATCCCCGCGTAGACGGCCATCGCCCTGTTGCGTGCCGAGCCCTCGTCGAAGGTCGAGACGACGAGCGAGAGGGCGGTGGGCGACACGATCGCCGCACCGACGCCCTGCACGGCCCGCGCGGCGATCAGCCATGGCTGGTCCGTCGCCAGGCCGCCGACCAGCGACGCGCCGGCGAAGGCAGCGATCCCGACGGCGAACATTCGGCGCCGTCCGAACAGGTCGCCTGCGCGGCCGCCGAGGAGCAACAGACCGCCGAACACGAGGACGTACGCGTCTACGACCCACGTGAGGTTGGTCAGAT
>JAJYGM010000508.1 GCA_021785095.1 Actinomycetes bacterium | reverse complement strand
TGACGGGATCAGCTCCAGACCCGTCCGCTTCCGGTCGAGCTCGTCGCCGATCAGGGCGAAGATCTCCGGGTCTGCGTCGTGCAGCTCTCCGAACTCCTTCATCGACACCTCCTTCGACCCCCCACCTGCGCTCGCACCCGCGGCCGCGACGCTAGGCGGCCGACCGCGACCGGGCCAGAGGCGAAAGTCCCTCTGGAGCGTTCGGGGGAACGAGAAGGCGAGAGCCAGCTCCCGACCGTTCGTCGGAATACCCCTGGGGGTATGATCGTTTCAATCCCAGGATGCCGGAGTCAGCCGGCGCGCTCTCAAGGAGGAACTCGATGAGGTCTGGCCGGAGTCGACCGGATGCTGTGCCGGAGATCTCGGCAACGGACCTTGCCCGGCTCGTCGGAAGTGCCGAGGAGCCCTTCATCCTCGATGTCCGCCAGCCGGAGGAGGTCGCCGACTGGGCCATCGCCGGTGCTGTGAACATCCCTCTACCCGAGCTGCCCGCTCGAGTGCACGAGCTGCCCCGAGAACACCCGATCGTCGTCGTCTGCGCCTCGGGCAGCCGCTCGAGCCAGGCAACGTCCTTCCTCGGCGCGTCCGGCTACCGGGCGGCAAACCTCACCGGCGGCATGGCGGCGTGGGGCCGCGCCTATGACACGGCCTCGTGGACGCTCACGGGCGGCGACCTCGTCCAGGTGCGGCGGCGCGGCAAGGGTTGTCTCTCCTACGTCCTCGGCGCAGGGAGCGAGGCGTTCGTCGTCGACCCCTCTGTCGAAGTCGGGCTGTACGAGGAGCTGGCAAAGACCCGTGGATGGCGCATCACCCGGGTCTTCGACACCCATCTGCACGCCGACCACGTCTCGGGCGCGAGGGACCTGGCCGCGCGCACAGGGGCGAGCCTCCACCTGAGCCCCTTCGACTCCTTCAAGTTCGGCTACGAACCTCTCGAGGAAGGTGAGCGGTTCGCGCTTCCGGGTGGGCTCGAGCTCTCGGTGGCGGTCCTTCACACCCCCGGTCACACCGAAGGATCCGTCGTCTTCCGCATCGGCGACGAGGCGGTGCTCACCGGCGACACCATCTTCGTCGACGGCGTCGGCCGACCTGACCTTGCCGAGCGTGCAGAGGAGTTCGCCCGCGACCTGCACCGTTCGCTGCAGTCCAAGGTGCTCGTCCTCCCCGACGAGGCCGTCGTCTTCCCCGCCCACTACGGCGACTCCACCACCGTGGTGCCCGAGCAACTAGTGAGCGCCTCCCTCGGGGCCCTGCGGGTGTCGTTGCCCCCACTGTCCCTCGACGAGAACCAGTTCGTGGCCTGGGCCACCGACCGGGTCATGGACCGACCGCCGAACTACGTCAAGATCATCCAGGCGAACATGGGCCGATCGCCGGCCCATCCGGGCGAGCTGGCGCTGCTGGAGGCCGGACCGAACCGCTGCTCGGCCTGAGTGGCCATGCTCGTCGTCGACATCATCGTCGGGCTCGCCATCGGCGCCACTCTGGGCGCCATCGGCGGGGGCGGATCGATCCTCACCGTGCCCGCCCTCGTCTACGTGCTCGGCCAGAGCGCCCACGCCGCGACGGCGGGATCGTTGCTCGTCGTCGGCGCCACCGCGCTCGCCGGCACGCTGGCGCATCACAGATCAAAGCGCGTGCGCATACGCGAAGGCATCGTCTTCGGAGTGCTCGGCGTCGCCGGGTCAGTGGTCGGAAGCAAGCTCTCTGCCTCGGTCTCTTCGTCGGTGCTGCTGGTGGCGTTCTCGCTGCTCATGCTGGTGGCTGCTGCCGCCATGGCACGACGTGCCCGCCATCCGCTGGTGGCGGGGTCGCGGCGGGCCGCAGGACATGACACCGGAGCCGCCACCATCTCCTCCTCCCTCACGGCAGCGCCCTCGAGGCGGCAGAGCGCGCCCGTTGTCGTGCTCGCGGCGAGCGTGGTGGGGCTGCTGACCGGTTTCTTCGGCGTCGGGGGCGGCTTCGTCGTGGTGCCGGCTCTGGTGCTCGTGCTCGGTTTCGAGATGCCGGTCGCCGTCGGCACCTCGCTCCTGGTCATAGCCATCAACAGCGCAGCCGCTCTGCTCACCCGGCTCGGCACGCCTGCGCACATCGACTGGCCTCTGATCACCGTCCTCACGGTTGCAGCCATGGTCGGATCGGTCATCGGGGCTCGGCTGGCGAGCGTCTTCCGTCCGCAACGCCTGATGGGAGCGTTCACGGTCCTGCTCGTAGCAGTCGCCTTCTACACCCTCGCCCGCAGCCTGCCCCACCTGTGAGCGGGGCAGTGGCGCAGAACGCGTCTACCAGGTCGGCCAGCCGTTCGGGAGCGAGCCTGTAGGCGGGTTGTTCTGCAGGACGCCCGGCGGTGCACCCGTCGAGGCGAGCAGCTGGGAGAAGTTCGCGCCGAAGGCGGTGGAGTTGGCACCCGAGAACTGGCCGGCTGCCATCGCCATCGTGTCGCCGCCCGGACCGTCGGCCCAGCCGGTCTCGATGCCGTCCGGACCCTCGTACATCGTGCCGAGCACGGTTGACGACGTGACGGACTCGCCGATGGACACCGAGGGTGAGATGTCCTCGGCGGCGTACACGAAGAGCCCCTGCGCCGGACCGCTCGAGAGCTGGTACACGATGTAGGTACCACCCGGCCATCCACCGTTGTAGATGTTCTTCACCACACCGTTGCCGATCGCGTAGATCGGCCCGAACCCGCTGTAGTCGACACCTTGGTCGATGCGTTCGGGCGACAGCGCCTGGATGCTCCGCAGCGGGTTGGCGTAAGAGGACGAACCTCCACCTCCACCGCCACCTCCACCTCCACCGCTCCCTCCCCCACCGCCGGACGGCGGCGGAGGTGGCGGTGGAGGTGGCGGTGGAGGTGGAGGTGGCGCGGCCGCGGCGGCGGCCGCGGCGGCAGCTGCAGCCGCTGCTGCCTGCTGCCTCTGCTTGATCGCCAGCTCGAGCCGGCGTTCCGCCGCCGCGTGCTGAGCCGCCTGGACGACAAGGAGGTGATGCAGGTTGCCTTGGTAGGAGGTGAGAAGCGCCTCGTCGGCGGCAAGGGCGGAGTTGTCTGCCGCACGTTCCTCTTGGATCACCTTCAGGTTGGCAAGGGCGCTCGCATGCTCGCTACGCAGCCTCGCCCGCTCGACCTGGATGCTGTGCCTCGCCACCAGGTAGGCCGTCACGGCCTGTGACAGCGTCCCCGCCGCCACGTTCGCATACACCCCGACCTCACCCGAGTTCGGCCCCGAGCTGTTGAGGAGGGCGAGGGTTGACGCAGCGCCGTTCCCGGTCATGTAGGCGTCCACGGCCGCACTTCGCAGCTTCGTACGTGCTCTCGTCAGCGTCTTCTCGGCTTCGGTGATTCGGCGGGCCGTGATCGCCAACTGCGCCGAAAGGTCGGCCTCGCGCTGAAGCGCCTGGTCGTAGCGGACGACGATCCGCTGAATCCTCTGGCCGTCGGTCGCGATGCGCGCCTCGAGGTTCGCGATGACGTTCCGGTCACCACGGATGCTCCCGGCGAGCGCCTGCCGTGGTGCCACCGACACGCCGAGCCCCACCGATGCGAGCACGAGAACGCTCGCAATCACCGGCCATCCGCGAGTGAATCTTCTGGACGCGCGCGCCCGAGGTGTTGCGCGTTCAGTCCCCACGGGGGCCGTACCCTACCCAACCCCTCCGCGCGAGTCCAGCAAATGCCTTCCGGCGGCGGCGGAAAGAGCCACTTCACACGAAAATTGTCGTGCGTTCGTAACACGCGTAAACCAGTCGCAACCATCAGGCGGGGAACTCCCCGAGGAGCCGGCCGCAATGAGGGGGGCGCTGTCAAGTGGGCCTTCCGTCGCAGGTGCGCACGTGCTCAAGTGACTTCCGGCCCTACAGCGGCGGTGCCTCGAGGCCGAAGCTGATCGAGTAGGGATCGGACCGCTGGAGGTGTCAGATC
>JAJYGM010000659.1 GCA_021785095.1 Actinomycetes bacterium | reverse complement strand
TTCAGCCCCGTCGCCTCGGCGAGCGCCTCTACGCTGCGCTCGGCCTGGCAGAGCAGGTCGAGCAGCTCGATCCGCTTGGGGTGCACGACCACCTTGCCGATGCGCGCCAGCTGCTCGTAGAGATCGGCTCGGCGTCCCGATTCATGCTCCATAGATCCATAGAATAGTAGGGGCGGCACATCGGTGCGCCGCGGAGCTGGACCACGAGGAGGTCGACGTGCGGACCAAAGCCAGCCCGGCGGCAGAGGCCTTCGAGGACCTCGCGGACCGCTACGAAGCCTGGTACGACACGACGCCGGGACGGGTGCTGTTCGACCTCGAGCTGGCCGCCCTGCGGCCGCTGCTCGCCGGCACGGCCCGCCCGCGGCTCGAGGTCGGGGTCGGCTCGGGGCGCTTCGCCGCCGCGCTCGGCATCGAGGTCGGCCTCGATCCTGCAGAGGCGCCGCTGCGTCTCGCCAAGGCACGCGGCGTGCGCGTGGTGCGCGGCGCCGGCGAGCAGCTTCCATTTGGCGACAACACCTTCGGCGCGGTCGCCCTCGTCGTCACTCTCTGCTTCGCCGAGAACCCTGCAGGCGTCCTCACCGAGGTAAGCCGCGTCCTTGGAGCCGGCGGCCGTCTCGTGGTCGGCCTCGTCCCACTCGACAGCGCCTGGGGCCGTTCATATGAAGAGAAAGGACGCGAGGGACATCCCTTCTATCGCCATGCTCGCTTCCAGACCCTGGTCGAGTACCGCAGGATGCTCGCCACCGCCGGCTTCCGGCTTGTCGAGGCTCGCTCGACCCTGTTCCAGGCGCCGGGTGACGGGCCCGTCGTCGAGCCGGTGCGCGGCGGTGCGGTCGCCGGTGCCGGCTTCGTCGCGCTCGCCGTCCAGCGAGAGGAGGCTGGCGCTTGCTGACCACGCCGCTTGTCGTCGTCTGCCGGCAGCGGTTCAATGAGGGTTGTGGGCACGGTCGCTTCCCATGGCTCCGGGCAGCGCCGGCAGGACGGCGTCCGCTGCCGAGGGCGCCGGCGGGCTCTCCCGGGGACCTCGGCACCTCTGGCTGGCGAAGGATGCGCCCCTGACCCAAAGGCGTGCGTTGCCCACGTCCTGTGGCTCGCCGTCGGTCGAGCCGACCTTGGCTGGCCGGCGAGTGCCGTTTCAGGACGGCAAGGAGGCGACCTCGCGCCGGCACCAGGCGTAGAGCGCGTCGTAGACGAACGAGGCGCGCTCGAGGAGGACCTGGTCGTCCGCTTCGACGTCGAGGCCGCCGATACCGATGGCCTCGAGCCCAGCTCCGAGGGGGTCCGCGCCCGAGTCGGCGGCGATGTCGGCGGCGTGCACGATCTTGGCGAGCCGAACGAGCGCAGGGTTGTCGCGGGCCAGACCGAACTCGTCGATGAGCACCTCGAAGCTGCACTTGTTGTCGCGGTGGGTGAACTCTGCCCCCGGTGCGTCGAAGGTGCGCGCCCCTTCTCTCCTGCCTCGCTCGATCACCTCGTCCGCCGGGACGTAGATGATCGCCGCCTCGGGGTCGATGAAGCGCCGGATCAGCCAGGGGCACGCGATCCGATCGGTCTTCGGGCGGGCACGGGTCATCCATTTCATGTCGTCGCTCCCTCGTTCATGTGGTTGCTTGTTTGGCTCGCATCGCAGGGACTGCCGGGCGATCGTCTTCTTCGGGAAGCGGGACGCGCCGGAACCACAGCCACAGGCTGACGTCGTAGATGCCCTTCAGCGTCCCGGAGATGAGGAAGGGCGCGCCGAGCGCCAGGCTCTGAGCCGCGCCTGCGAGCAGCGGACCGAGCGGGCGCGCGAGGAGTCGGGCCAGGCCGGTCGTGCTCGCGGCCTCGGTCCGGTCCCGGGCCGGGACGAGGGCCATGACGTAGGCGTTGCGCGTCGGGACGTCCATCTGCGACAGGGAGGCACGAAGGCAGAGCAGCACCGCGGCGATGGGCAGGCTCGGGGCGAAGGCGATGGCGGCGAGGAACCCGTTCGACGGCAGATGCGTGAACACCATCGTCTGAAGCAGCCCGAACCGCTCGCCGAGGCGACCGGCCACCATCATCGAGAGCGTCTGGAGCACTCCGAGCCCGAGGAAGATCAACCCGATCGAGAGCGTGCTCGCGTCGAAGCGGGCGGCGAGCCAGTAGGCGACGAAGGCCTGCACCGTGAAGCCGGCTCCGAACGAGTCGACGGCGAACAGCGCCGACAGGCGGTGCACGATCCGGCGAGTCTCGCCGCCACCGGGCCGGCCGGCGCTGGCCGGCGCGCCCTCCCCGCTCGTGACGTCGATCGCGACGTGCTCGACGCGCGCGGACAGCCCCCAGGCGCATGCTGCCCCGAGCAGCGCGAGAGGGATGATCGGCAGGAAGCTCGACCGGCCGATCGCGCCGGGGCCGACGAGCTGGAGCAGCCCGGCGCCGAGCGCTCCCAGCGCGCCCGTCGCGGTGCCGACCGCGCCGTAGCGGCTGAAGGTGCGCAGTCGCCGCTCCTCGGTGACGGCGGTCGTGAGCATCACCTGCTCCAGCGCACCCAAGGGGCCCGAGTCGATGATCTCGCCCGACAACGCTCCGGTCAGGCCGACGAGGACGAGCAGCCACCACCACGGAGAGAGGACGAGAACGAGGCCCGCCGCCGACTGGGCGAGGTAGCCGGCGAGGTAGCAGCGCCGGCGACCAGCGCCGTCGGCGAAGCGCCGAACCCCCAGCAAGGCGAACGCCGCACCGCCGAGGACGGCACCGAGCACGAGGCCGACCTCGATGCCCGACAGTCCCTGGTGGTGCAGCTCGACGCCGAGGACCACGGCGAAGTACCCCGAGGCGAGCCCCCGAGCGCCGCGGGCGAAGAGGATCCGGCGGAGATCCCCGTTGCCCCCAGCGCGGCCGTGCCCGCCGATCACAGCCCGTAGACCCACGCCTGGCCCGCCGCCGGCAAGAAGACGTAGAGCCTTCCGCGCTCGGCATCGAGGGCGGCCGTCTTCGCGCCGGCGCCCGTGGTGATGGCCTCGCGCACGGCGCGCTCGTCGAGGTCGACGACGTGCAGGGTCGGCGGGTCGCCGACGCAGACGTACGCGCTGGCTCGTCGTGCATCGACAAAGACGACGTCGGGCTCACCCGCGAGCGCGACGGCGTGCAGCTCATGACCCGAGCTCGGGTCCACCCAGCGCAGCGACGCGTCGTCGCAAGCGACGAGCAACACGCCTCGCTCGGCGTCGAGGCCGAGGCCGTGCGGGCCGATCGCCTCGAGCGCCAACCAGCCGACCGTGGCAAGGTCCACGGCATCGAGGGCGACGACGCCGGCGGGATCCTTCACGTTCACGTAGAAGTGGCCCGAGCACGCGTCGTGGACCGCCCATCGAGGGCGACCGGGGAGCGCGACGGCGGCGATCGCCGATCCACCCAAGTCGACGACACGAGCGGTGTGCTCGCTCGTGTCGGCGACAAGCAGCCGGGCTCGGTCGGGGTCCCACGCCAAGCCGTTCGGCGCGGGACCGACCGGGAAGCGGCGCAGCAGCTGCGCGGTCGCGCCGTCGAGGACGAGGACCTCGCCCGAGCCGCGGGCCGCGGCGACCACCGCCTCGCCGACGGCGAGCACGCCGCTTCCGCCTTCGCACCCCGCAATGCTGCCGAGATGGCTTGCGCCCGGTCCGTCGAGGACCTCGACCTGGTCGAGCGCGGTGTTCGCCAGGTAGACCCGGCCGCTTCGCAGGTGCACGTCGGCGTGGTCGTAGTCGCCGCCCGTTGGCAGCTCGACCGTCGCGACCCTCGTCAACCCCACACGTGCCGTCCTCCCTTGCGCCATCGCGAGCCGACGGCTACGGCCAATGTAACCGTGGTTTCACAACTCGACAAGGGTCGGGGTAGTCTTCCCGGATGACCCAGGAGCGCTCGTGGGCAATGCTCGTCTACCGTCTCCCGCGGGAGCCCTCGACGCCCCGTATCGG
>JAJYGM010000576.1 GCA_021785095.1 Actinomycetes bacterium | reverse complement strand
GCTCGCCGGGCAGCGGACCGACCTCGCGGTCGCCAGGACAGAAATGGCGCGCCGCCGCACGTCGCTCGCGGAGGGCCGGACCGGCCTGGCGCAGATGCGCACCCGCCTGGCCGAGGAGCGCACCTCGCTCGCGACGAACCGCACCGAACTGGCGCGCGAGCGCAACCGGCTGGCGGACCAGCGGACGAAGTTCTCGGTGCGGCGGACCGACCTCGCCGAGGAGCGCAACCACCTCGCGGTGACGCGAACGCTGCGCGCGCGAGCGCGGACCAGGTTGTCGTGGCAGCGCACCGAGCTGGCGCGGGGGAGGACGTACCTCGCCTTCGTGCGCACCGGCCTGGCCCTGCTGACGCTCGGGATCGTGTTCTTCCGCTACTTCGGCGTGTCGTGGTGGAGCGTCTTCGACGCGGTCCTGGTGCTCGGCAGTCTCGTCCTCGTCGGCGCCGGAGGGTCCGGCTACCTGAAGAGCCAGCACCGGGTGCAGGCGCTCGAGCGACTGCTGCAGGGAGACGATGGGTTTCGCGACCTCGAAACGAGCTGAGGGCGACCCGGTCCGCGAGGCGCACGAGCGCGGCGACCCCAACCTCGCGGGGCGCCTCCGCGAGGCCGAGGCCGCCCTCCTCCTCCGCCCCCGGGTGAGCATGCGGCTGCGCCTCGTCGTCAGCCTCGCCCTCTGTTTCCTCCTCAGCTGCGCGTTCTCGCTCGGGGCGTTCAGCCTGCTGCGCACGGCCAAGACCAAGCTGCTGCTGCTGCAGACGCTGGAGCGGCTCGACGACCGCATGCTGCGGGTGCGGGCGCTCGCGGACGAGGGCACCCTCGCGGCCGCCGACGTCGACAAGGTGGTGGAGAGCCTGGGGCAGGCCGAGCCGCTACTGCGCAGCGACGGCGACGCGCTCGAGGCCAACGACCGCGACGCCGCCCCGGCGCTGCTCGTGCAGCTCGGCACCTGCCGCCGGCTGTGGACGGCGCTGCGCCACGGTGCCGGTGGAGGCGGACTGGCCGCTCTGCCCGCCGAGCGGGCGGCCGAGCTGCGGCGCGCCGAGGCCGAGGGCGGCCGCCTGCTCGAGGCCGTCATCCGCCACGAGCGGATTTCGCTCGACACCACCGTTCGCCTCGCCGAGGCCGGTCCCCTCGTGCTGCTCGGCCTCCAGCTCCTGCTCTTCGCCGGCATCGTCGTCGCCTTCGCCAAGGCGCTGGTGGAACCGATCCGCAGGTTCGGGGAGTACACGGCGCGCATCGCGGCCGGGGACTACTCGTTCATCGCGCCGGCGCGCGGCTACCGCGACGAGTTCTCCGACCTGGCGCTCGCGGTCAACACGATGCTCGGGGAGCTGCAGGCGCAGCAGGACCGTCTGGTCAAGGGCGCCAAGCTCGCGGCGGTCGGGACGCTCACCTCCGGCATCGCGCATGAGCTCAACAACCCCCTGAACAACGTCGCCATCACCGCCGAGACGCTGATGGAGGAGCTGCGGACCCTCTCCGACGACGAGAAGTGGCGCCTGCTGCAGGACATCTACTTCGAGAACGAGCGCGCGAGCGAGATCGTCCGCAGCCTGCTCGACTTCACCCGCCAGGAGAAGACCGAGGCGGGCGCCGTCGATCTCGCCGAGGTCATCGGCTCGACGCTGCGCCTGGCGCAGAACGAGATGAACCTCAACAACGTCTCGTTCAGTTGCGAGCTGCCGCCCGACCTGCCGCGCGTGCGGGGGACCGCGAACCAGTTGCGCCAGGTCCTGCTCAACGTGCTGCTCAACGCGATCCAGGCGATGCCGGGCGGCGGCCGGGTGTGGGTGAGCGCCGGCACGCCCGAAGCGGGCCGCGTGTGCGTCGAGGTGCGCGACGAGGGCGAGGGGATTCCGCCCGAGGTGCTGCCGCGCATCTTCGACCCGTTCTTCACGACCAAGGAGCCGGGCCGGGGGACCGGGCTCGGCCTGTCGGTGAGCCTGGCGATCGTGAGGACGTTCGGCGGCGACCTCCAGGTGGCCAGCGAGGCGGGGAAAGGCACGACCGTCCACGCTTGTCTGCCCCGGGCGGAGGAGAGATAATCCCGGCCGGAGCCGGGGAGGGGGAGCAAATGGCGCAGGGCACGGATGTCATGGTGCTCGACGACGAGCCGATCGTCGGCGAGCGCCTGCGGCCCGCCCTCGAGAAGGAGGGCCACACCGTCGAGGTGTTCACCGACAGCGAGCAGGCGATCGACCGGCTCAAGCAGAAGCGCTTCGGCGTCCTGGTCACCGACATGAAGATGCGCGGGCCGAGCGGCATGGACGTCCTCCGGTTCGTGCGGGAGCAGGCGCCGGGGACGCAGGTCATCGTCATCACCGGCTACGCCACCATCGAGACGAGCCACGAGGCGAACGCCTGGGGGGCCTACCGGTTCGTCGCCAAGCCGTTCAAGCTCAAGGAGCTGGTCAAGCTCGTGGAGCAGGCCGCGAAGCTGGCGACGGCGTAGGCGGGCCGGACCCGGTCGGATCCACCCGCGGCACCATCGCCGCCGGGAGCACCACGGTGAAGCTTGAGCCGCGGCCGGGTGCGCTCTCCACCCGGATGTCGCCGCCGTGCTGCCGCACGATCCCGAGGCTGACCGACAGCCCGAGGCCGGTCCCCTTCCCCTTCGACTTCGTGGTGAAGAACGGGTCGAAGATCTTCGGCAGCACGTGCGCCGGGATGCCGCAGCCGTCGTCCGCGATCACGACCTGCACGCAGGCGGCCTCGCGGGCGGGACCGGCCGTGATCGTGACCCGGCCTCCCTTGCGCACCGCGTCGAGGGCGTTGATCAGGAGGTTGACGAAGACCTGGCTCAGCGCCTGGCGGTCGCCGTGGATCGCGGGCAGGTTCTCCGCCACCTCGACCGCGATCTTGGCGCCGGAGAGCTTGATCTGGTTGGCCGCCAGGCCGGTCGCGGCGCGCAGCACGTCCCCGAGGTCGAGCCGCTCGGTGGTGATCTCGCTCTCGCGCGCGAAGTCGAGCAGGTTGCGCACGATCCGCTGCGCGCGCGCGACCTGGGTCACGAGGTCCTCGACCATCTCGAGGCGCTCGGCGTCGGAGAGCGTGGCGTAGTCCTCCCGGAGCATCTCGGCGGTGAGCGTGATGTTGTTCATCGGGTTGTTGAGCTCGTGCGCCACGCCCGCGGTGAGCGTCCCGATCGCCGACAGCTTGTGCGACTGCACGAGCACCTCCTGCCGGTGGGCGAGCTCGCGCATCATCGTGTTGAGGGCGAGGGCGAGGTTGGAGAACTCGTCGCGGTACCACCGGCTCGGGGTGAGCGGCGTGAAGTCGCCGCCGGCGATCCGCTGCGTCGTGTTCATCAGGCGGCCGAGCGGCCGCACCATCTGGCGGGCGAGGACGTCGGCGACGATCACCGAGAACGCGAGCAGGAGAACGAGGAAGACCACCGGCAGCCGCTTGAACAACGCCAGCGTCCGGTTGACGCTGGCGCGCTCCTTCTCCGCGAACTCGAGGGCGACGGCGACCATCTGCGAGCCGTTGTCGCGCAGCGCGGCCTCGATCGCGCTGCGCTCGGCGGGCGCGGCGCCGGGCCCGGCCGCCCCGGCGACCAGGCGGGCGAGCGCCGACTCGTAGCCGTCGAGGTGCCTCCGCATCCGCCCGAGCTCCGTCGCGGTCAGGACCTTGGCGGCGTCCGGCTCCGCCGCCACCAGGAGCCGGCGCGCCTCGGCGAGGTGGTCCTGCATGTCTTGCAGGTTGGCGCCGTGGAGGAAATAGTTTTTCTCGAAGCGACGCGTCTGCTGGATCTCCATCGTGTAGCGGTCCACCGCCTCGAGGAAGCGCAGGCGGTCCTCGAGGCGGGCGAGGAGGATCCACGCCCCGATGATCACGACGACCGCGAAGCCCACGAACGAGAGGAAGCCGAGGACGAGGCGGGCGCGGATGCCGAACGACGGGCGGTCGCGGAACGCGCGCTCGACGCTCACCGCGTC
>JAJYGM010000696.1 GCA_021785095.1 Actinomycetes bacterium | reverse complement strand
CGTCGGTCATCCTGACGACCGTGCTCGGCAAGCAGGTGCACTGGTGGTGGGAATTGGCGGAGCGCTACCAGGATCTGCCGACGGCGTTCACAACACTCACTGCGAGCATGGACCGGTGGCTGCAGCAGTACAGCTCGGTTCCCCGGATTCCAGACCCGTCCGGGTCCGGGGCGACGTTTCATCACCGCTGGAACGAGCACAGCTTCATGCACTTCAGAAACGAGGTTCACGGCCTCGCCACGAAGACGAGGGAGGCATATGCGGAGAAGGACCAGGGGTCGAGCATCCGGCTATGGCAGCGCGTCTTCGGGCCAAGTTTCTAGGGGAGTCCTCTTGCCCGGGGGGGTCACTTGAGCTAAGAAAGCCCAACGCTCGTCCCCCACCTCCTTTCACGTTCTGCTGTCTTTCCTTCGGGTGCGCGCGATCCAGGGCTCGATCCTCCCACCGGTCCAGACCGGCCCCATCTTGAGTCTCGCCTCAGGCGGCGGGAGCTTCCCCCTGCGATGCCACTGGGCGACGGTAAGGCGTGGGACGCCGAGCGCCTCTGCGATCTCCGCGATCCCGTAGAGCCTCACCGCGCGGCCCATGCGCGCAGCGTTGGAATCGCCCACGCCGCGGCCTCGGCCGAGAGAACGTCGGGGCACGCCGACTCGTGGCCCCGCAGCAAGCTCTCGTTCAGGTCTTCGTCGGTGTAGGGGCCGATGATCCATGGTCCCTCGTGTCGGGTGATCAGCGCGTAGCGCCCCGGCCCCAAGGGCACATTGACCCCGATGAGCCCGCCGCCGAGCTCCTCCACGAACGCGCCGAACCCGTGCTCGGTGAGCGCCGCCGCGAGCGCCTGCTCGTCCCGCTCACAACTGCAGGGCCTACCTGCCGCCACGCCTCGCAGGTCGCCCCCGCATTCCAGGCATTGATCCGTCGCCCATTCCTCACAAGTGCGACAGTTCACACCCCCGAACCCGATGACCGCCGTCTGCTCGGTCACCTCCCGCCCGCACGTGTCGCAGCGGAGCTCTCCGCCGTTTCGAGTGTCGACCGTCATCCGGCGCCTCCTTTCTGTCATCGACGATGACACCATGTGCTCCTTCCCGTCCGAATGTCAACTGCGATGACAGGGCCCCCAAGCGAACGACCGTCACGGCGCGAATCAGCCACGGAGGGAGCCGTAGGAGGCGCCTCGCCTGGGAGGGCCCCCAGGCGATCTACGTTCGAGGTGAATCTGGCCACGCCCGCACCATGTGGGCGCGTCTGCCCTGGTCAGGGGCGTCGGTACCCCCGGCTACACTCCATCCGTGACGGGTCGCCCGGACAGACCATCGGAAGCGACTCTCGTAGAGGCAGGAGACGCCATGTCGAAGCAGGACGGACAGAGGGAACGAGCACTCGCGGATGGCGGCGACCGGATCCTCCTCTGGGACGACAACCCATCCGAGGTTGACCTGCTTGGCTTCGACGCCGTCGTCGCTCCGGTCCTCGCCGCAGTCGCAATACCCGATCTTGACCCGCTGACCATCGGAATCCACGGTCCGTGGGGCGGTGGGAAGTCCACGGTCTTGGGTCTTCTGGCGGGAGAGCTCGCGAAGGGGCCGTACGTCGTCGTGCGGACGAACCCGTGGGAGTACGAGGATCACGCGGACGTCAAGGGCACCCTCATCGCCCAGATCCTCCAGGCACTCGAAGACCGGTTCGGCGAGACCGCCGGAGTCGGCGAGAAGGTCAAGAATCTGCTCAAGCGGATCAGCTGGTCTCGTGTGACGACGGCGCTGGCGAAGGGCGCTCTCACCATGCAATGGGATATCCAACAACTCGTCGAGGCGTTCACGCCGAAGGAGAAGGACAAGCCGGAGTCGATGGCCGGCTTCCGGGACGCCTTCGCCGAACTCATCGACGGCCTTCCCGACGTCCAGCGTGTCGTCGTCCTCGTCGACGACCTCGACCGCTGCCTGCCCAGGGCGGTGATGGCCACGCTGGAGGCCATCAAGCTCTTCCTCTCGGTCAGGAAGATGGTGTTCATCATCGCGGCGGACCAGGACATGGTCCGCAACGCGATTGCGGCCGACCTTGCGAATGCTCCGCGCGGCGAGACCTTCGCGAAGCATTACCTCGACAAGATCGTGCAGCTGCCGGTGTCGCTGCCGCGTCTCGCTCCGCAGGAAGCTGAGGCGTACGTCGGCCTCCTCCTGTCCAGAACCGAATGCGACGATGACCAGTACCGAGCGCTGGTCGACCACTGCCGCGCTCGTCGAAGCCAGAGCACCTTTCCGCTGCTCGGCGACATGCATGAGCTTCCATGGCGGCCGGACGAGGAGCTTCTCGTCCTGGCCGGCCAACTGACGTACGGCCTGCGGTCCGACCGAGTCTCCAACCCTCGTGAGATCAAGCGCTTCCTCAACGCCTTCGGGGTCCGCCGACACATCGCGATCGCCCGAGGGCTGGACGTTCGGCCAGCCTTCATCGCCAAGCTGCTCCTCCTCGAGGACCGCTATGGCGATGACTTCGAAACGCTGGCCGTGACGCCTGAACCGGATCGGGCCGAACTGCTCCAGCAGTGGGAGACCTGGGCTCGCTCCGGCGAGGGCGCGCCGCCCGGGAAGATCAGCGAGGAGTCGAAGACCTGGGCGGCCGCCGAGCCGTCGCTGGCGGGCGAGGCTCTCGGCCCCTACATCACCCTCGCTGCGTCACTGGCGGCCACGGTCTCGCTCGCCGCCGGCTTGAGCGACGAGCTGGCCGCCCTGCTGGTTCGAATGCTCGGGCCCTCGGAGGCGGACCGGGGCCTGGCGATCAAGGCCACAGCCAAGCGGGCCCCCGGTGACCAGCGACTCGTCATCCAGGCGCTATTCGAGCGCTCCCGCCAGACCGATGACGTTGGGCCCATCGTGTGGGCAACGGTCGAGCTGGCCAAGGTTACGCCTGCGCTCGCCGAAGAGATCGCCGCCGCCATCCGTGAGCACTGCTGGCGACGACTCGACATGGATTCAGCGGTCGATCTGGCCGGCTCGGCGGTCCCAGTCCTTGTGGCACTCGCCGACGAGTTGAGCCGCGATGACGCGATTGCAGCCGAGGTCCGTTCGGCCGCCCGGGAAGTCCTCGACGCGCAGAAGGCGGGCTGATGGGCCACTCGGGCGCATACGGGGGAAGCACCCGACAGAACTGGACCAGCGCGCATCAGCAGCTCGGCGATCTGCCAGCAGGGACAGGCGCAGACGACTCCGATGGTGCCGCCGATCCGGCAGTCGCTGAGCTGTGGTCGACCATCGCTGACGCGATCGTCGACGACGATCCTTCCCTCGCAGGTCCCCAAGCGACAGAAGACACGTATCCCCTGACCGACCTGTTGCCACGGCGGCCAGGCGTTCCTGGTCCGTCGGCCGGCGGAGGCAGTGGCGCCAGCCGAGGCCGCAGAGGCGGTACGGTCCGCGGAGAGACGGGTTCGACCGGCCGTCGCGGCTCAGGCTCTTCGAGGTCAGTGCGGCAGGGGGCGGCCCGCGGCGGCGCAGCTCTCGGCGCCGCGTATGCCCTGCGGGAGGGTGACGCGGGAGCCCTTGCCGCGCTCGGCCTCGACCTGGACGAGCTGCGGATCCTCAGTCCCACCCGCCAGTGCGTGCGCATCCTCGATGCTGTCCTCGGGGAGGGTGGCCATCCGGACGACTACGCACTTCGCCGGGCGGTGGCGGCAGCCATCAAGGAAGTGCTCCAGTCAGATCAGCCACCCGACGAGGTGGATGCGCTGCGCGGCCTCGTTGCGAACTTCGTACTGCAGATCGCCCTGGTCGAGCTCGAAGGCGAGCTCGCCTCCGGTCACGTCGCTCCGACCGAAGCAGCGAGCCGCGAGGCTCGGATGCGCCGCTGGATTCGGAGCCGCGTGCGACTCGTGCAGTTCCCGACCAGCGGCCGCCTGCCCATTGCACGGTTCCGTGAAGCCGCGGCTCGGCTCTCGCAGGAGGCCATCCGGATCCTACGCGCAGGATTCCAGACGACGTGATCGCGTTCGAGCTGAGGCCCGAGGGGACCGCCTCCCACGCAGATGGGGCGCATCAGCTCGTCTGGCCAGCGGCGGGCGGCGAGAACGAGACGGTCCGGGCCAGCATGGATCCCTGGCTGGGAGTCCTCGGCGCGCCATCGGACGCGGCCACCGGCCTGGTGCGGATCGCCTCGGGCGCCTACATGGCAGATCGGCTCAGCCCAAGACGAACCGGATTCTCTCGAACGATCCGTCTCCACGTTCAGGTCGTCGATGCCGCGCGCTGGGAGGCGAGCTGCAATCTGGTAGCCGACCTTCTCCACTGGCTGACCTCGGACACGTGGCTGCTCGAATTGTCCAACGACGGCCTGGAGCGGCCGGAGACGGAGCTGGCGGCGGAGCCGGCCGAGACCGTGGCCCTGCTGAGCGGCGGTCTCGACTCCTTCTGCGGCGCGCTGCTCGCTCGTGACGCCTCGCCGCGCCTGCTGGTTGGGCACTGGGACAATTCCACCATCAAGGGGGCGCAGGACCGCACCTGGGGCTGGCTGTCCGAAGACGGCGGCATCGGCTATCCATACCGTCAGATCCGAGTGACCCAGACCGAGGAGAAACGCGAAGCGTCCAGTCGCAGCCGGGCACTCCTCTTCACGGCCTTTGCCATCGCTGCGGCGGACGGTACCCGCGCCGCGGTCGCCGAGGTTCCGGAGAATGGCTTCACGAGCCTCAATCCCCCGCTGGGCGCCAACCGAGGTGGCGCTCTCTCCACTCGATCGACCCACCCGTGGACGTTCCACCTGGTCCGTCAGCTGCTCGACGCCGTGGATCTGGCCGTCGAGCTGCGCGATCCGCACCTGCCGCGGACGAAGGGAGAGCTGCTTGCCGCCGCGGTGGCCGCTGGGCCCCCGTCCATCCGAGATGGTGCAGCCAAGACGCTGTCCTGCGGGAAGCTCGATGGGCGCCTCTACCCGGGCGGCAACCAGAACCACCACTGCGGGCTCTGTGTCCCATGCCTTGTCCGTCGTGGAGGGTTCATCGCCTCCGGCCTGCCTGATGACACCCCGTACCTCGTGAACTACCTCGCTGGCGACTCCTATGAGAAGCTGCTCAGCCGGCGCGGGGATGACGTCGCGGCGGTCCGGCTTGCGCTTGAGCGCGGGTTCGATGATGTGGATCTAGCAGCGCAGGGCCCCTTCCCCGATGACTTCGACTTTGATGCCGCTCTCGATCTCTGCCATCGAGGGTTCGAGGAGCTGCGGGCCGTCCCGCTGCCGTGATCGGTCACGACGCCCTTCCGCCGCTCGACTGCCACGCGCACGTCGCGCCCGACGTCACGCTGGACCAGGTGCGAGCCCTTGGCAAGGTCGTAGTGATCGCGGTCACGCAGACCCTCGATGAGGCCGAGGCAGTGTCGAGCCGAGTGGACGAACCGCTGGTCTGGGCCTGCGGTGTCCACCCGGCGCGTCGTGATGCGCGAGAGGGATTCGATCCCGCTCGCTTCCGGGACCTCCTCCAGCGTTTCGCTGTGGTTGGTGAGACTGGCCTTGATCGCCGTGGCGGTGACCTGCGGCGCCAGCGCGACATCATGCGCTCAGTGCTGGACGCCGCGACCGACGAGCCAGTCTTGCTCTCGCTCCATAGCGCGGGTTGCGTCACTGAGGTGCTCGACCTGCTCAGTGAGCGCCCGCACCCGGGCGCCATCCTTCACTGGTTCCTGGGGGACATCGATGCTGTTCACCAGGCGGCAGCACTCGGGTGCTACTTCTCAGTGAACGGGGCCATGGCCGACGAGGAGCTGACGAAGATCCCCCTGGATCGCATGCTTCCCGAGACCGACTTCCCGGCGACCAGGCGGCGCGGAGGTGGACGGCTACCGGGCGACACCACATCCCTCGAGCGACGGGTTGCCAGGCTGCTCGGAATCTCCGAGCACGAGCTGCGGCGGCGCTGGTTTCGCAACCTCAGGAACGCCTCTGTTGCCTCAGGGGCGATCGACCGCCTGCCAGAACACCTCGTCGACATCCTCGTGCCGGCGTGACGCGTGGTACCTCATCGTGGCCGAGACGGGACCGGTCGAGCGCGGTCGCGAGATCCGCCTGGGTGGCGCGAGCTGGCGTCGAAGCACGCGCAGACCGTCCGCGCGTCATGGTCGAACTACTAGATCTTCGTGAGGGGCGGCATCCACTCCCGTTTCATCCGTTGCTCGAGATCGATCGCGTCATCGGGAGTCCTGCACACTATCCATGCGACCGAACATCGCCTGATCCACGAGTTGACCAAGGTCACATCGCGTCCGGTGGGCAAGTACCGTCGCGCCTTGATGTCGGCCGCCGATGCAATCCCGAGGTGTGCAGCGACGTTGCGGCGAAAGGCAGAACCGGTCATGACCGCGCCGAGGCCCATGTGCTTCTTCCAGACTCGGCCGTGCAGGTTCATAGCCTTGCCCACATAGATGGCTCGTCCGTCGCGATACCAGACGTAGACTCCGGGTTCAGATGGGACGTCGGCCGCAATCATGGTGGAAGCGGGAATCCGTCGTTGTCGATCCATCTCGGCCCAGAGGGGACCGGCGGAAGAACGCCCTTGTTTGCCCATCCGTGGACTTTTCGCGGTCACGCGCCAGATCGTGATCGATCAGGCTAGCGCCGCACCATCGCGGGGCGACACCACGATTTCGATGCGGACGGCGTCGCGAGCTTCGAGGGCGGCGTGCACCTCGTCCTCGGTAGATCCCGGGGCCACCGTCGGTCGCGTCGCCAAGACCGACGCCACACGCGGCCCCTCCTCAAGGTCGAGAAGCGGCGCGAGGACACGAGCCACCTCCCTGGCCACGTAGCCGACCTTCGTGCGTCCCGCCGTGATCACAGCGATCGCGTTCTCGTCGGCTGGATTGTCGTACTCCCGCACCAGAGTCAGCACATCGCCAATCGAGAGCTGCTGGACGGCGGCGGCCGTCCGCATCGGCCCAATGCCTCGGAGCGGGGTAACGAGGTTACCGGACTCGGTGACGAGCAAGTCGAGCGCGTCCTGCGGGGTCAGCAGAGAAGCTGCTCGGTCGAGGAACAAGCGTGCGGTGTCGGGACTGACGTGAGCGGTGACATCGTCCGGTGTGAGCGTGCTCACCCAGGCCAGGAAGAGGGGCAAGTTGACCCCGAACATCGTCGGGAACAGGTCCCCAAGGGACAGCGCGTCGTCCCGATTCCGAACACCAACGCTGGCGGCGTAGCAGGCGGGCTCCGTTGCGACCCCGTATTTCGCCATGGCCGCCACGGCGTTCAGGTGGCCGACGAACGGTTCGCCGAGCTCGTGTTCCAGGAGCTGCACGATGGCGGAGAGGACCCACGCGAGGTCGTGAACGACGATGCGGTCGAGGACCGCGGCGAACTTCATGGGGTCTTCGGTTCCCAACGCTGCGCCATGCCCGCGTCGCAGCTCATCGACTCCTACGCCGTCCATCCAGTCGGCCGCGAGGGCGGGTACGGCCTGGGCCCTCACGTTCTCCTGCTCGCATGCGAACTCGATCTCCGAAACCATTACCGCGTGGTCCAGGAGAAGGCTCCGGAGGTCCGGCCAACGCCCTTCGTCGAGGAGCGCGGGATCGGCGGAGATCGCCGCCGCGATGGCCTGGGCGGCGCTGTGGGCGGTCTCGCACCCGGCCAGGCTCAGGCCGGTCCTGAGGAAGGCCTTCCTCAGCTCTCGGTTGGGGACTCGCGTGGCGAGGCGGCCCACTCGTCGCGCGGCGAAGCGAGCGAGCGGAGCGAGCGGATAGTTCTCGGCTCCGAGCTGGACACCGCCGAAGGTCTCGCCGAGAACGGACCGCACCGCGTCGAGGAGCAGCTCCTCGTCGTCGGTGTCGACCACCTCCTCCGCCAGGAGCGAGAGCAGCTGGAGATCGAGGGTCTCAGCCCATCGCGCCACCTCTCCGTCGGCGTCATCGCCGAGATCCAGGTGGTCCGGAACCTCCGAGGCGACGGCGGGAAACCGACCCAGCCGCGCCTTGACGAGCGCGACGTACAGCCGCACCAGCGTCGAGTAGATCGGTTCCAGCTCTCCGGTGTCGAGGTAGCGGCCTCGGAGTCGATTTGCCTCGGCGTTGTTGTCGGCTATGAGGATGACGTGGCCCTCGGTCTCAAGGAACGGGCGCGCGGCCCGGCCGGCAATGTTCCAGAAGTCGCGGACAGGCAGCTCATCGTTCTGGCCCCGCCACGTCCCAGAGAAGATCACCGTCTTGGCAGGTAGGTTGACGCCTTGGCCGAGGGTGCTCGTCGCGCAGAGCACGTGGATCGCACCTTCGCGGAAGGCGGCCTCCAGTTCGAGGCGAATGGTCTCGTGGATCCCGGCATGGTGGTACCCGATGCCTGCACGAACCATCTGCGCCAGCTCGTGATCGGCGCCGGCAACGGTGGCGACAGCGGCAGCCACACGTTCTCTCCTCGCGACGACCGCCGGCGGAACCACACCCGACGCGTCGGTGTCGAAGACCACCCCGTCTCTCGCGCAGGCCTTTGCGACGGCCCGCGCCGCCGTGGCCGTGGACGCCTTCTTCGGTGCTGCGATGAGGACCGGTCCCAACCGACCGTAATGCAGCGCCAGTTCGGCAGCTACGTCTTTCTTTTCCGTTGGGAAGAACCTGGTCCTGCGAAGACGCCGCGTGATGACGAACGGCAAAAAGAAGTTGTGGTCGGCGTCGTCATCCCGGTACCTCACCACGCCCTGCTGACCGTCCACCTCTCGGCCCTGCCACGTGAAAACTCCCACGCGCAGACGGGTTGGGCTCCACTCCACGTCCACGAGGTTGCTCCCGTTTCGGTCGGGATCCAGCCATCTCGCCACTTCTTCGCCGTTGGGGAGGACGGCAGAGAGCACGAGGACACGGGCCTGGGGCGCTTGGCGACGGACGCGAGTGATGACGAGTTCGAGGCGCAGGCCACGGTCCCGCTCTCCGAGAAGATGCCCCTCGTCGGCCACGAGAAGGACCATCCGTTGAGCGATGGTCTCGTCGTTGCGTAGGAGCAGGTCGAGCTTCTCGCTAGTGACGACAAGGACGTCCGTCGTCTCGATCAGGCGCAGCTCGTACTGCACATGTTCGGATCCGCCGAACAGGCCCGACACGCGGAGGCCAACCGCGCCGAGGCTTTGGGCAAGGTGGCGCTCGATCTCGCCGGCGAGGGCCCGGGACGGAACGACGTAGACCCCGAGCTTCTGTGGTGCGTCGGGTTCGGCCCGGTCGGAGAGGGCGTGGAGGATGGCCCACTCCGCCAGGTGCGTCTTCCCGGCCGAGGTCGGCATCGTCACGGTGAGGTTGGGAGATGAGATGTCGAGGAGACCGGCGTCGAGCACGTTGCGCTGGGACGGCCACACCTGGACCACCGGCCGGTCGGCGAGGGCGAGGCTCCGCAGGTACCGCTCCCACAGCCCGTTCCACCGCGGTGTCCGCCGGAGCAGGCGCCACGGGGACGTTGCGACTACGTCCTCCACGACGTGGGCAAGGTTGTCGACAAGGACCCAGGTGTCGACCACGCAGACGTCCAACATCAGTTTCGCGGCACGGCGAACGTCGTCGACAGCACGCTCGCCTGCTGCTCGGTCACCGATACGCCAGAAGCGGGCGAGGGCGCGAGCTGCTCGAGCGACCAGACCATACGCGGCGAGCACGGCGGCGTCTGCCGGGTCGAGTGTCTCCTCCCCGGCGTCGTCGAGGAAGCGCCGGCCGATTCCGCGCACGGTCAGGTCAGCCATGGCCCCGAGACGGGCGACATCGTTCACGTCTCGGCGGAGGATGGCGCCGACAAGAACCGCGATGGCCGCAGGCGCTGCTGTCGGAGCGACGTCCGCCTCGAGAGGTGCACGGCCGGTCTGCTGGTCGATCTCGCCCAGGTACTGGTCGGCCAAGGCGGCTGCGTTCGCCTGGTACCCGGCGAGGCTCCAGCTCGACGCTGCAAGGGCCAGCAGTTCGGCACGGCGCGGGTCGCCGACGGCCATGGAGTCGGCCAGGTCCGCATAGGTCTGCGCAACAGCCGGGAGTTCTCCCGGATCCTCGCGGCGTTCGCGAGGAGACCTCGTGAGCTCGCCGAGTCGCACCAGGTCGTTGATGCGCGCCACGTCGAGGGCGCGGAAAGTGAATTCGGGAACGCGGGCGTCGGAATGGCGGATCTGACCAAGCAGGGTGGCAGAGCGCAGCTGCCGGCGCCACGTTCCTCGGCCGGCTCGGGCGAATGCCCTTCGCCCGAGGTCTCGGACAGCGGCATCCGGATCAGGCATCGGAGGTCCCTGCCTCGCGATCGGCCAGGCGTCGAGGAGCGAGCGCGGCCTCCGCGAAGGACTTGTCGATGATGTTCTTGAGGTTGGCGAGCCGGATCACGGTCAACTGGGTGGGTTCGTCCTCGGCCGCCGCCAGCCTCTCCGAGATCCTGTCGTCCCACTGCCCATCGTCATGCACGAGGACGATATGGCGCTCGACCGTGTATCCCTCGTCGAGGAGTTGGGCAACACGAGGGGCCAGGGCGCTGTGCTGTTCGAGAAGCCGGGCGACGACGAACTCCACGCTGGATGGCAGCTCCTCGAGAACATGATCGAGGCTCGTGCTCGCCTCCACGCCAACGTTCAGCCGTTTATCAGTCCGGGTCTTCACCTCCGGAACGGCTACCACCGGTGGCGACTGACGAAGGCGAAATCCGAGGAAGTCCGCTCCCTGCACGGGCTGGTTGGGTCGCTGCTTGTATCTCAGCTTCAGGATCGGTACGCACCACCGGCGCGCGCGCCGGAAGAGCGCCCCGCTCATCGCCTCCCCGAAGTCGCCGGTGCGGATGCTGTCGAGCGTGGGGAACTTGTGGTTGGCCAGGTGGTCGGCGACCTCGGGGACGCCGAGGTCTCTGAAGATCATCTCCAGCTCGCCCGGCACCACGTAGTTCCGGAGCAGCTCATGGCCCAGGTAGTCGTAGAGAGTGTCCTCGTCAACGGTCTCGTCCGCCGTGACGACCTGGATGTCGAGGACGGCAGAGACCTGTTCGGGATCCTGTTCGACCAGCCATTTCTCGATCATGTCGGCGCCCACCCTCGGTCACAAGGGTACAAGCCGGCGGATCCACGACCACGTGCATTGTTGTCGCGACGTTGGCCCAGCGGGGGTCCATCAGACCCGATGGAATCGTGATGGAAGCCCGCAGCCTCGCCGATTGGGACAGGCGGGTTAGATCGAACCTTTCAAGGCAGCGGTAGCCGCTGCCTGAGGCGTATCAAGCGTCGCAGGTCTGGTCCAAGCCCCCCCGGGGGCACGGACCCTTACGGTGTGCGAACCTTTACCTGCTGGTCACTGGCAGCGCCAGGCTGGGGAGGTGAGATGTCCCTCGATCGTTCCTTCGTCGAGCAGAACGCCCGTGAGCTGGAGCGCATGCGCGCCTTGGTCGGACGCCTCCGTGACGACGAGCTGCGCCTCGCGGTGAACGATCACTGGACAGTGGCCGGCGTACTCGGGCACATCGCCTTCTGGGATGCGCGCGTGCTGGCGCTGGCCGACAAGCTGGAGCGCCGCGTGGCGTTCTCGCCGTCCGACGCCGAGCCGGAGGACGTGGACTGGATCAACGACGCCACCCGCCCGCTGATCCACGCCATCGAGCCACGTGAAGTGGCCCAGCTCGCATTGCGCCTGGCCGAGGAGACCGACCGGCGCGTCGCCTCCCTCCCGCCCGACCGGATGTGGCCCGATGACCCCGATAGCCCCGTGAATCCCTTGCGAGCCAACCACCGCGGCAAGCACCTCGACGACATCGAAGCCGCCCTGGGAACCAAGGGATGAGCCTCGACCACCTAACCAGGTCGCCGCACGGCAGTCTTGCGGTATCCGGCCCGCCGAACCTTGCCGGCAACTTCCAACCGGCCCTCTGGCGGTTCATCGGTGAATAGCGTCATCTCACGTCGGCGCCCGCGCCCGCCGGCTGGACCGCGAGGTGAAAGGTGCGGCTGTCGAACCAATCTCGACGTTAGTCTGCCGCAGCGCGCTCAGCTCTACCGCGATCACGTTGGGCTTGGTCCGAATGTGAAGCCCCATTCACGGGCCCTCGAAAGCGTGGTGTCGTGTTTTCGGGTGGATGGTGACGCCGGGCGAGACGCCCTTAGCTTCAGGGGTACTTCGCGCGGTACCGCTCGCAGAAGACGGGATCGTCGCAGAGACACCCTCCGTCACGCCGGGGTCGAATCGGCTGAGTGAGGGCTGTGCCAACTGGTTGCAACACGTCGAGTCGGCTGGCGGACGTGATCGGAGGGTCGGCGCCGAGAGCTGATCGGATCAGGGCCGCAGCCAGCAGGACGCCGGCGAGCGCCGACTGGTGCGCCAGCGGGACGTGAAGCTCCTGCGGCGGCCGTCCAGCCTCGCCCAGGGGAATTACCGCGCCGCCACAGAATCCCTCCACGTAGAGCTCCCGGATAGAGCGCCCCTCGAACGGTAGTAGGGCGTCGAGCGGACGAGCCACTGCGCGGGCCACGGTCTCCAGGAAGTCACGCTGGAGGGGGGCCCCACTGTAGAGGAGGGTGCGAACCTGCATCTGGAGTTGCGGCACGTTGAGGGCCCGGCTCACGAGTTCGTCCTCGTTCGGAACCCGGCCATCGGGAAGATAGAGGCAAGCGACACAGGCCCCCTCGTCTCCGAAGCGGGGATGGACCGAGACGCCGAGATCCCCGGGCTGGGTCCACGCATTGGCGATCCAGCGGGGCAGGGCCGCCTGGGCACTCCTGCGGTCGCGGGCGCTATCGAGCCCGAGCAGGAAGGCATCCCACGTATAGCCATGTCCCGAAAGGAACCCTGCAAGGGTCAGGTGATGGGGAATGAGCTTCAACCCGCGCGTCTGAATCGACGCCGCAACATCGACTTTGGTAGCGCCTTCATCCGATCGCTTGGTGAGGACGTAGCGCTGCAGATTCCCTAGCTCGATCGCCTCCGGATCGACGAGATGGACCGTGCCGTCGAGCGGAGCCCGACCCAGGGCCCAGACCGCAGCGTTTCCAACGGCGCCGACCCCAACCAAGACAGCGTCGTCAGCGAGTTGCCAGCGGCTCCTCGGGCCGCGGGTCGCTTGATCAACTCGGTCGAAGCGCAGCGTGGAGAAGCGGACAGAGGTGTCGACCGTAGCTCGCCAATCGTTGACAAAAGCTCGGCGGAAGACGTTCGCGGCCGCGAGGCACGCTGCGACGCCGGCGCCAAGGGGATTCGCCGAGTCGCCGATGGGCTGTGGCCGTGTTGTGCTGAGCAGGGCGTCCCATCCTGAGGCACCGGCGTAAGAGGTCGTCTCAAAGGGGGCCTTGCCCGAGCCGACGCTGACGCCGATACGGGGTTCGTCGCCGATCTCGATCGCAGGGTTGATGCTCGTCGCCAGCTCAGCGAGGACGTGGACGTAGTTGCTCGGGCCCCGCAAAGTCAGGCGGGGGTAGAGTCGCGCGAGCAGGCGGACCAGCAGGTCGAGGAGCGCCTTTCCCTCGGTGGTCATGGCTGCGTCGTCGAAGGCAACCCCGACGGGGAACTCTTCCAGTCGGCCCCGAAAGGCGGCCTCATCGAAGCCCTCGAGAACCTGAGCCGCCGCGAGCGCTCCGCGGCCGTAGTAATCCGCCAGGGCCATCACGTCACCTGGAACATAGCGAACGGCGAATCGAGCTCGTTCCAGCCGCGATCGTCGAGTCGATAAACGGCGGTGGTGTCCGAGAGCAATCCGTCGCGGCAGAATTCGGCCGCAACGATCGAGACGCTGCCTCGTTCGGTGACGATGGGAAACGTGTCATCGGTTTCGGAGTGAAAGGCGTCGGTGGGGTGCGCGTGCACCTGAGCGGCAAGGGTCTCTTGATGGTCGTAGAGCCAGGTGTTGAGTCGGTGGAGAGCCTCCCCCTCGACCCGGACGAGCAGGCCAGATTCCGTCTGGTACGAGGTCTGTTGTGGCACGTGAACTGTGCGGACGAGAAACTCCGACCCGGGAATCCGGCCGCTCCAAAGTACGAAGAGCTCAAGGCCTCGTTCCCCAGCCCTTCGCAGGTGATCCTCGGTCTCTGCCACGATGTCGGCTGGAACAAGGAAGCGTTCGACATCGGTGAGCTTCACGCCGGAGGCTCGCCTTGGAGGAAACCAACGACCTGGAGCGTCAGCTTCACGTTGTAATCCGTCATGGGCCGAATCCCGTACGTATCGATGACCTCAAGGATCCGGATCATGCGGCCGGCGCCCGCCGAACGGTGGAGCTCCCAGAGGTCCCCCGAGTGTGCGGGATGGTCGTGGTACTCGCGAACGCCAGCCATGCAGAGGAAGGGAGTCTCATCTGGATAGGACTGCATCAGGGTCTGCTCCTGGACGATCCGGGCCATGGCGCCGGGCGGCAGTTGCAGCCCGGGAGGGAGCATCCCCTCACCCTCGACGCGACGCCGAAGCGTGGTTGGGAGTTCGTCCATTGCCCATGGTTCGCGTGTGAACGGGTTCACGAGCCGGACCGAGGGTGGACAGAGGTCGTAGTCGGTGTAGTCAAAGGCGACGCCGGTGACAAGCGGCGATGGGTTCAGCTGTGGTGCAGCCAGCACCACGAGCGCCCGGGGGAACTCGGCCTCAACAAGGAACCACCCTCGTGAAGCGTACTCGGACGCCAGGGCACGGAAGTCGGCCACTTCCCCCTCGAACTTCGCGCGCGAGACGGCGGGATCGACCGATTGCTCGATCTGTGACGAGTTCATCGCTCTCCGCCGACGCCGGCCTTGAGGTTCAGGAAGAGGCTGGTGTCAGGGGTGAAGTGGAAGCTTCCGATCTTCTTGCTGGTGTCGAGCAGGGTGCCCTGGGCGTCACGGAGCTCCCAGTTCTCGGGCGGCTGACCGGTGTTGCCAGTCTGCTCGAGGGCCCGAGGGATGATCGTCAGCAGTGGGGCGTTGAGGTTGCCCTCGACGACGGTGGGCTGACCGTTGACGACGACGGTGATCTCGATCCTGTTCCCTGCCATCGCTCCTCCTAGGGGGTCTTCTACATCTGTTACACTGAACTCCGTGAATATACCACGTCTGGCCACTACACACGAGGATCAGGAGGCGGGCTTCGATCGGACGCGGGGCCGGGATCTGTGCCATGCTTGGCATGGATCCCCAATGCCTTCCTCTCTCCGATCCCATCGACTGCCCCACCTCGAGGTGCGCGGACCCGATACCACCGGGCCGCTCGACGACGTCGAGCGGATCCGCCAGTTCCGCGAAGCCTTGCTGCAGCCCAGCGGCGTGAGCGAGCCAACGGCACTGGTGATTAACCTCGAGGGCCGTTTCCCGACCCCCAGCGTGCTCCTAGAGCTGATCATTCCACTGGCGCAGGCAGCACGGGCGGGGACGTATGGGCCGCTGGCGCTGATCGTGTGCACGCAAGATGAGGGGACGCGCACGGTGCTGCGGGCCCTGGCCGAGACGCGTGATCTTGCGCTCTATCTGGCCCCATCGCCGGACGAACTGGAGGCGGCAGAGCCGGCGGGCCCCCTGACCCCGACCGAGCGACAGACGCTAGGACTGCTTCATCGGCTCGGGGGGCGGACGACCATTTCGTCGTTCGCCCGCACGGCGGGCCTGGAGGCCAACGCAGCGACGAACCGGCTCACCAACGTCCTGAGCAAGGGGTTCGTCCAACGCGTTGAGCGATCGAGGCGCGAGGGTCAGCTGTTCCTCGACCCTCGGGCCGCTCGACCGAAGGAGGACCCAGCCGACCCGACCAGCACGGACTTTACGGTTCCTGAGGCCGTGCGCAGCGACGTACGGGCGCTCGCCGAGATGCAGGCCCGAGAGGCCGGGCCCCTGCTCGCCGACGCGTGGCTCGAGTTCCTGAACACGCACCGCGGGTACCTGGCAGAGGAGCACGAGCGGCTGGCGGAACTCGTGAAGCGGGGGGACACCGAGGGCCTGGCTGAAGTCGGCCGTCGATACGCGAAGAAGCAGGCACAGGCTCGCCGGAAGCACACCGAGTAGTCACACCGCTCAGCTACCCTCGGGTGCATGTCTGCGCAGGACAGAGCGCACCTTCGGTCCTTCGTGTGTGTGGCGGGTCATGAGCTTCGGGTGACCACGCGCTGCCTGGTCGAGGATCTGAACGAGTCGCCGGATACGTCGTTCGCCGGGCTCGTGCAGCGGCACGGGATGGTTCGCGCGTTTCGGCGCGAGCGACGCGCCGCCACGGCGGGCCCCGACACCATCGGGCCGGCTGGAGGCGAGCGGCCGCTGACGGTACTCCGCCACACCCACCATTGGCGTGGCGCGACCTGGTTCGAGCCCGAGGAAAGGGTGGTGTGGCTGTGCGCGTGTTCGGGCCGCCACAGATCCGGTGAGCCTGACGATGCATTTCGCTACATCGAATCCCTGCGCGACGGCGACCGCGTCTGGCCCGCGGACGACGACTACGAGGCGCTCGCGGCGGACCGTGGGGAGCAATTTGCCGCGTTCGTGGTTGCGGATGCGCCCGCGCTTCTCGCCGCCGCTCGGGCCGCGCCCGAGATCGAGCAGGTTGCCACCATCGGCCTCGAACCGGTGGCCGTCGTCGTTCGCGTCATCGAGACCCTGGAGGAGACCTTCGTCGCGATCTCGAGCCTCCGACTGACGCTGCCGGTGCTGCAGTTGCTGCTGGTTTCCCTCTATCCCAATCGGCGGTTCGACGAGTGGCGACCGGAGAATCGCCTTCCTAGCCGCGAGCTTGACCGCCCCCGTGCGGAGCTCTGCTTCTCCATCGTTCACGGGTAAGTTCCGAGGCTCGGGCCGCGCCTAACTCCACCGACCCACGTGCAGGCGCTGGGGAGAACGTAGCCACGAAGGGCCGCTCCAGGAGTGGGCTCTCAAGGGACTCAAAGACTCCATCACGCCTGATGGAGAGGCGATGGAGCCGCTTCCAAGCCTTCTCAGGCCACGCGACCCCAAGAACGGCTGCTCACCCAGAGCTCCGGGCCGGGCTCGCCCCGGTTCGTACGCTGGAACCTTCGCCTCCGCAATTGCACCGATGTGTTTCGCCTGGTCAGAAGGCCGACGGTCCCGAGAATCCGGTCACCCCCCCAGGGGAATCGAACACCGGGCCGTCCAGTTCTGGTCAACAGGCTCCTCGGCGACCGTCAGCGCAGACGACATGCGAGCGAGGAAGAGGGCGGCGAGCGCCCTGGCGATCTGCCCACGTCGCTCCGAAGACGCCGGGGTCATGGGCGGAGGTCCCGTGGGAGCGGTGCCGCCCCATCGGCCGGATCGCATGGGACCAGGGAGAGCCCGGAATCGCTTGCCGAAGCGCCTCGGCACGCCGGAACGACATCGGAGTGGAACTGGCGTGGTTCCAGCGGGAGACTCGCCTCACGGTCGCACGGCGCCAACGATTCGACGAATGGTTCGAGTGAGGTGGGTCAGCACAGCCGTGACCTGACCCGGATTCCTTCACCCGGATCCTCACACGTTCTTCTCGCCGCCTGCTGACTGCGATGGCGCCTTCTGCCTGCCTCCCCGGCCGCCGTTCCGCTGGTCCATGTTGTGGGCCGTGTTGCCGAGCAGGACAACGACGGCCCCCGAGTAGCCGGCGAGAACGAACCACGGCATGCCGGCAGCGAGCAGCGCCCCCAGGCCGGCGACGAACACGATGACCCACACGACGAGGGCGATCAGCTGACGCCGGCTTGGGGGTGTAGGCGTGGCCTCGAACAGGTTCATGGATTCTCCTCTGGAGCGCCTCGACGTGGCCGCCTCGCCGAGCGCGGGGCCGCCATCACGGCGGCACGACGATGCCCCGTCTCAGAGCGCTCCGAGAGGCGGTGTCCATGGAAGACGAGCTGCCAGCATCCTTGACTCACCTCCATGAGCGAGCATGCCTCCCGGCAGAAGGGGCGGGCAGGGGCCTTCGCCCCGCGACCCGAGGGCGGCGGGTCGCCGAGGGCAGGCGCGCTCGAAGCGAGCGCGCGAGTGCCGCACGTGGAGCGGTTGGCGCGAGGAGGCCGGTCCGCCGACTCCTGTTCGGCTCGGGAGCCCGGCTACGTGGGCGCCCGGATGTCGCCGGTGGCGGGGTCTCGCCCCCCACTCGTTCCCCGCGACCCGTGGACCGGCCCTGCGGCCTCCCTGAGCTCGTCGAAGCGGTGGGACTCCCGGAGCCTTCCGAGGGCCTCCCGTTCGATGATGCGGACGCGCTCTCCGGACAGATCGAGCCGCTTGCCGATGTCCCGAAGGCTCATGGGGTGCCCGGTCTGCAGCCCGTAGTGGAGGGAGATGACCTCCCTTTCGCGCGCGTCGAGCACGTCCAGCACCGCCCGGCCGACGTTGCCCCGCACCATGGCGTCCTCGACCTCCTCGAGGGGCTGTTCCCAGCCCGGCACGACCAGAAGGTCGACGAGCTCGGTGTCGGGGTCTTCCCCTACGGGCGTCTCGAGCGAGCGCGGCTCACGGCGCTCGGCCTCCATCAGCCGATCGACCTCCTCGAGCGGGATGTCGAGGGCCTTGGACAGCTCCTCGGGCGTCGGGTCCCGGCCCATGCGCTGGGA
>JAJYGM010000788.1:10036-18451 GCA_021785095.1 Actinomycetes bacterium | reverse complement strand
CACCGACATCCGTGAGCGGATCGCAAAGGGGCTCGAGGCCGTCAACCTGACGGACCGCGCCAACGATCTCTGCGGGTCGTTGTCGAAGGGCCTTCGCCAGCGCGTCGCGCTTGCCCGTGCACTTCTCAACGATCCAGCGGTCCTCTTCCTCGACGAGCCCACGTCCGGGCTCGATCCCGTAGCGACGCGCGACGTTCACGAGCTCATCGCGGCACTTCGTGACCACGGGGTCACGATCTTCCTTACGACGCACCGTCTGGAGGAGGCCGAGCGGCTCTGCCACCGCGTGGCGATCCTCAACACCACCCTTCTCCTCATCGGGCGCCCCGACGAGCTCCGAGAGCGACTGTTCACGCGGGGGTTGGACGTGCGCACCCGTGTCCCTCTCCCTGACCCGGGCGCCGTGTTCGACCGGCTTGCCGACGTCCAGGGATGGGACCAGTCCGCCTCGGGCTCGTACGTGCTCCAGGTCACCGATCCTGATGCCACTGCTCCCCGTGTCGCACGAGCACTCGTCGCAGTCGATGCCGACATCCTGTCACTCGTGGAGACGCGCCATTCGCTCGAGGACGTCTACCTGGAGCTCGTTGAAGACGATGTCGAGGCGCAGCGGCGATGAGCTTCAGCTGGACCCGCGTCGAAGCGATCTTCCGCAAGGAGCTCCGTGACTACCGGCGGAACCGCTTCGTGATCTTCACGATGTCCGCTCTGCCACTTCTCTTCATCGTGCTCACGATGATCCAGCTCTTCGCGATCAACACCGGAAGCTCCGCGAAGCTGAACGACCGCATCGGCATCTCCATGCTCTACCTGCTCATCATCCCGACGATGGTCCCCTCGGCGCTCACCGCCTACTCGGTCGTCGGCGAGCGGGAGCAGGGCACGCTCGAGGCGGTTCTCATCACCCCGGTCCGGAGCGAGGAGTTCCTCGTCGGAAAGGCGCTCGCCGCGTTCACCCCGACGGTCCTCATCGCCTACGCGCTGTTCGGCCTCTTTCTGGGGGCGGCTGAGCTCTTCGCCCACCCCGGGGTTCTCTCGGCGATCTTCGAGCGCTCGCACGTGCTCGTCCAGCTGCTCTTCACGCCGCTCCTCGCGGGGTGGTCGATCTGGATGGGGATCGCCATCTCCGCACGCTCGACCGATGTCCGAGCTGCTCAGCAACTCGCTGTCTTCGCGAGCCTGCCGCCACTCGGTGTCGTGGCGCTCCTGTCGTTCGACGTCATTCCCGCGTCCGTCGCCCTCGCACTGGGCCTCGCGGCAGCGCTTCTCGTGCTCGACGGGTTCGGCTGGCGCGCCGTCGCCGCGATCTTCGACCGTGAGCGCCTCATCACCGGCAGTCGCGACTGACGACGAGGCCAGCGTTCGAAGCGAGAAGGGAGCGAGCCGTGTCGACCACGCTCAAGTTGTCAAGGGAGGGCTTGGGAATCGAGCTCCGTCGCGGCACCTTCGATGTCGCGATCGACGACGTTCGCGTTGCATCGATCGAGTGGCACGAGACCAAGGAGCTCGAGATCGCACCCGGACACCACACCGTGCAGCTCCGAGCGGGTCGGTATCGGAGCCGGCTCCACACCTTCGATGCACGCGACGAGAGCGTCGTCTCCTTCCGCTGCCACGGAGCGATGATGTGGCCGCGCTGGCTCGCTTCCGCGGTGATGCCGAGTCTCGCCATTTCCGTTGTGCGGGAGTAGACCCCGCCGAGCTCACCCCGAGCGCGTCTGTTCACCTGGGCGCCTGGGGAGGTCTTTCGAACGAACAGTCGCACGTTCTGTGAAGAATATCTGGAGCGGACGACGGGACTCGAACCCGCGACCCTCACCTTGGCAAGGTGATGCTCTACCAACTGAGCCACGTCCGCGTGTCGCCCCCACTCTACCGCGCCGACGGCATCCGGTGAGGCAGCTCCGGGTGGTGCCGGCTCCCCCGCACGGTCGGCGCCAGTCGTCGAACGGTCGGCGCCACCCACCGCGCGGTCGGCGCCACCCACCGCGCGGTCGCCGCCACCCCCCACGGATCCCGTGCCGGCACTACCGGCCGCTGTGCCCGAACCCGCCGGCGCCCCGGGAGGCCAGCGGCAACTCGCTCTTCACCGTCGCTTCGAACACCGCGTGCACGACCGGCTGGACGACGAGCTGGGCGATACGGTCGCCTCGCTGCACGTCGTAGTCCTCCAACGGGTCGGTGTTGACGAGGAGCACCGCAAGCTCGCCACGGTACCCGGAGTCGATCAGTCCCGGCGTGTTGAGGCACGTCACCCCGTGGCGCAGCGCGATGCCGCTGCGAGGTTGGACGAAACCTGCGTACCCTTCGGGGATCGCGACGACGATCCCGGTGGGCACGAGCGCACGGCCACCGCCCGAGGCGAGGTGGGCGCCGGTCCTCGCGTAGAGATCTGCCCCGGCGTCCCCCGGCTCGGCGTACGCAGGCGTCGGGAGGTCCGGGTCCAGGAGGTGGACGGGAACCCGGAGCATCTGCACCATCCGGCCGATGGTAACCGCACGCACCCGATCCGGCATCGTGCCGGGCAAGTGGCGGTAGCCTCTCGCGGCGATGCTGGCGTGGATGGACCTCGAGATGACGGGTCTCGATCCCGGCAAGGATGCCATCGTCGAGATCGCGACGCTCCTCACCGACGACGACCTCGCGGTGCTTGCCGAAGGCCCCGACCTCGTCATCGCCACCGACCACGGGAAGCTCGACGCGATGAGCGACGTGGTGCGGGACATGCACACCAGGTCCGGGCTGCTCGCCGCGGTCGAAGCCTCCGCGCTCTCGCTGGAGGAGGCCGGGAAGGCGACCCTCGCGTTCTTGGAGGCGCACATCCCCGAACGCGGGACCGTGCCGCTCTGCGGGAATTCCATCGGCATGGACCGCCGGTTCCTCGCTGCGCAGCTTCCCGAGATCGAGCTGTTCTTCCACTATCGGTCGATCGACGTGTCGACGGTGAAGGAGCTCGCCCGCAGGTGGATGCCCGGGACGCTCGCGGCTGCGCCGCACAAGCGGGGCGGCCACCGTGCGATGGACGACGTGAAAGAGAGCCTCGCCGAGCTGGCGTACTACCGCGCGGCGGTGTTCAAGGTCCCATGACCGGCCCGTCGGCGTCCCTCACACGCGAGCACGAAGTGGACCCGGCGCCCCCGGTGATCGGCTACGACGAGGCGGTCGCGCGGCTCACCGCGCCCGGTCAGCCCTTCGAGATGGAAGAGGTCGAGGTTCACGGCGTGCGCATGCGGGCCTGGAAGGCCGCCCCTCCCTCGCTGCGGTCGGTGCTCGATCTCTCGCTCGGCTACGGCGACGCCGACTACCTGGTCTACGAGGACGAGAGGACGACGTACGTCCAGCACTACCGGATCGCGTCAACGCTCGCGCACCGGCTCCGCGGCGACCTCGGACTCCGAAAGGGCGACCGCGTCGCGATCGCCATGCGCAATCTCCCCGAATGGGCCATGGCGTTCTGGGGCGCAGTCGCCGCTGGTGCGGTCGTCGTGCCGTTGAACGCGTGGTGGACCGGTGCCGAGCTCGCCTACGGGCTCGAAGACAGCGGCGCCTGCGTCGCGTTCGTCGACGCCGAGCGGGCCGACCGGATCAGGCCCCATCTGGGCGCGCTGCCCGGGCTCAGAACCGTGGTGACGTCGAGGCCTGGCGCATCGACGGGCGCTGGCACGCTGCTCGGCCCGACGTTCGCCGAGATCCTCGGGGACGTCGCTGGAGATGCCGTTCCACCCGACGTGGAGCTCCTCCCTGACGACGACGTGACCATCTTCTACACGTCCGGGACGACGGGGAGGCCGAAGGGAGCGGTGGGAACCCACCGGAACTGCTCCACCAACTTGATGAACCTGTTCTTCAGCCAGTCGCTGAGCCAGCTGCGATGGCAGGCTGCTCCCGGGGACGTGGGCGACGCTCCGCAGCGCTGCTACCTCCTCACGGTCCCGCTCTTCCACGCCACGGGCTGTCACGCGGTCCTCGTCACGAACACCGCGGCGGGCTCGAAGATCGTGCTGATGCACCGTTTCGATCCCGAGCTCGCGCTCGAGCTCATCGAGCGCGAGCGAGTGACGATCTTCGGCGGGGTGCCAACCGTGGTCTTGCGCGTGCTCGACTCCCCCGACCTGGCGCGCCGCGACACGTCATCGGTCCGCTCGGTCTCCTACGGCGGCGCTCCCGCACCGGCTCCTCTCGCGCGCCGGATCCGAGAAGCATTCCGTACCGGCCAGCCAGGGAACGCCTACGGCCTGACGGAGACCTCGGCGGCTGCCGCCGTGAACACCGGAGAGGAGTACCTCCGCCGGCCCGACAGCGTCGGGCGGGCCCTCCCCGTGAACGATTGTGCCGTCGCACCGGAAGGCTACGTGGGCACCGAGCCGCCGGTGCTGCCTCCGGGCACGCTGGGCGAGCTCTGGGTGAAGGGGCCGAACGTCGTCCGCGCCTACTGGAACCGTCCCGAGGACACCGCCCGTTCCATCACCCGTGGGTGGCTCCACACCGGCGACGTGGCACGGATCGACGAGGAGGGCTTCATCTACATCGTCGACAGGGCGAAGGACATGGTGATCCGCGGAGGAGAGAACGTCTACTCGGTCGAGGTCGAAGACGCGCTCTTCTCCCACCCTGCCGTGGCGGACTGCGCGGTCATCGGAGTCCCGCACCCCGTGCTCGGTGAGGAGGTCGGCGCCGTCGTGGTGCTGCGTCCCGGTCACAAGGTAAACGCCGACGAGCTCTCCGACCACGTCGGTACCCGCCTCGCGGCGTTCACCGTGCCGACCCGTTGGTGGTTCCGCCGCCGCCCACTGCCACGCAACCCCGCTGGGAAGCTCCTGAAACG
Organism: Actinomycetes bacterium; assembly: GCA_021785095.1. The sequence goes on along the minus strand of JAJYGM010000788.1, from coordinate 13,626 downwards.
GGCGCTGCGCGCCCAGGTGCTGGGCGTCGAGACCGCGGGAGCTGAGGGTCCGCCAGCGTGGGCCGGCGACCCAGCCGTCTGGGAGAGCTGACGCGCTCGCGCACGTGCCGGCACCGGCCCCGTCGCGGGTGCCAGTCGCACATCACGAGCGGGCCGCGCGCCTATTTGTCCGGCTGCGGGGTGAGCCGGAGGTACGGACGGAGCGTCTTGAACCCCTTGGGGAACTTCGTCTTCGCCTCCTCGTCGCTGATCGCCGGGGCGATGATCACGTCGTCGCCGTCGTTCCAGTTGACGGGCGTCGAGACCTGGTACCCGGCGGTCAGCTGGAGCGAGTCCAGCACCCGGAGGATCTCGTCGACGTTCCGGCCGGTGGACGCGGGATACGTGAGCGTGAGCTTCACTTTCTTGTCCGGGCCGACGATGAAGACCGAACGCACCGTGAAGGTGTCGCTCGCGTTCGGGTGGATCATGTCGTAGAGATCGGCGACACGGTGGTCCTCGTCGCCGATGATCGGGAAGTTGAGCGCGCTTCCCTGAGTGTCCTCGATGTCGGACGCCCAGCCTCGGTGGGACTCGACCGAGTCCACGGAGAGGCCGATCAGCTTGGTGTTGCGCCTGTCGAACTCCGCCTTCGCCTTGGAGAAGGCGCCGAGCTCGGTCGTGCAGACCGGCGTGAAGTCCTTCGGGTGGGAAAAGAGGATCCCCCAGCTGTCGCCCAGCCACTCGTGGAAGTGAATGGTTCCCTCCGTGGTGTCCGCGGTGAAGTCAGGAGCGGTGTCGCCGAGTCGAATAGCCATCTGGCCCCCTTGTGGTCTCGAGGCGTTGGTCTCGCCCGTTTCTGCTTCCCGGCAGGTTAGCAGCGATTGTTGACTCGCAAGGTCAGGATTTCGGGCAACAGCACGCTCCTCCTCTCCGGCCCGACCCCCCTCCGGCCCGACGGCTGGACTCGGCCCGACCCCCAGGGCGTGGGATGATCGCCGGATGGATCGGGGGACCGTGATCGTGTCCCGAGAAGGGCCGGTCACGGTCGTGACGGTCGACCGCCCGAAGGTTCGCAACGCAGTCGACGCCGCGACCGCGGCTTCGCTGCGCGACGCGTTCGCGGCGTTCGACGCCGACCCTTCCGCGAGCGTCGCGGTGCTCACCGGCGCCGGCGGCAACTTCTGCGCCGGGGCAGACCTGAAGAGCCTGCGGGCCGGCGACTGCGATCGGGTCCGCGACGAAGGCCCGGGGCCGATGGGACCCACCCGCATGACCCTCGGCAAGCCGGTGGTCGCGGCGGTGGAGGGCTACGCGGTCGCAGGAGGTCTCGAGCTCGCTCTCTGGTGCGACCTGCGAGTGGCCGCGGAGGGCTCCGTCTTCGGGGTCTTCTGCCGGCGGCTCGGCGTGCCCCTCGTCGACCTCGGGACGGTGCGGCTCCCGCGCCTGATCGGCCACTCCCGGGCCATGGACCTGATCCTCACCGGCCGCGCCGTGGGCGCCCAGGAAGCCCTCGTGATGGGCCTCGTGAACAGGATCGTGCCGAAGGGGGGCGCTCGACGCGCCGCTGTGGACCTCGCGCGAGAGCTGGCCGCCTTTCCCCAGGCGTGCCTTCGCAGCGACCGGCTCTCGGCCATCGAGCAGTGGAGGCTGTCCGACCGGGACGCCGCTGCCAACGAGGCGCGGCGTGGCCGCGCCGTCTTCGAGTCCGGCGAGGCTCTCGATGGTGCGCGCCGGTTCGCTCGGGGCGCGGGGCGCGGCGGCGCACCCGTGGCCGCGGCTGAAGACGCGGCTGAGGACGCGGTAGAAGCCGCAGAAGAAGAAGCCCTGTGAGCTCCGGGCGTGAAGGACCGCGTCCCACGGTCGCCGCGTTCGACTTCGACGGCACGCTCACCCGCGGCGGCAGCGTCGTGCCGTTCCTCTTCAAGGCGCGAGGCGTCGTGCCCGTCGTCCTGGCAGTGCTCCGGGACCTGCCGCGGCTCGCCCACGCGGCAGTCGTGGGAGGAACCGCCTCCGACGACGCGAAGGAGGCGCTGTTCATGCGGCTGCTCGCGGGGTTCCCCGTCGCCGAGCTCGACCGCATCGCTCACGAATTCGTCGCGGAGCACCTACGTCGCCGGCTCCGCGCGGACACCCGGGAACGTCTCGAGTGGCACCGCCGCCAAGGCCACCACGTCGTCGTCGTCTCGGCGTCGCCCGAGGCGTACGTGCGGCCCGCCGCCGAGCTCATCGGCGCAGACGCCGCCCTCGCCACCCGGCTCGCTTCCGGAGGGGACCTCTTGACCGGACGCTACGAGGGGAAGAACTGCCGGGGTGCAGAGAAGTACGCGCGCCTCATGGGATGGATCCGGTCCCAGGGCCTCGGACCGACCCAGCCGGTCCTCTGGGCCTACGGCAACAGCCGGGGAGACCGGCGGCTGCTGGAGGCGGCCGACCACGGTGTCGACGCGGGGAGGCTCGGGCGTCTCGGCCGTCTCAGCAGGTATCCCCGCCTCTCGCAGGTGGCACGGTCGGCCGCCGGCCCTGCGGCTCGCCGCGAGGTGGCGCACGACACGGCGAGTGGCGCAGAAGAATGACGGACCCTGGAGCCGGTCACGTGAAGCTCGGATCGCACCTCCGGCACCTCGCCTGGCCAGACGGCGTCACCTCGAGAGGTCCCTCCCCATCTGGTCCACCGCGCTCTGTGCCACGGCGAGGGGGCCGCCGAGCACCATCAGGCGATCGACACGTGCGCCGCCCAACCCCGTGGACCCCGCCCTCTCGAGCAACCCGGTGAGCGCCGCACCGACGGAAGTGGGCGTCTCGGTGAGCACGAGCGGCTGCGGCGCCGCCGCGCGCGGCCCGTCGCCCGCGACCACCGCCCCGGCGAGGCCGTCGCTGTAGCCGTTCCCGCGCGCGACCGCCACGACGCCCGTTCCTCGCCACCCCGCCCCTGTCGGAGATGGCGACGTCTCGAGCTCGGCGAGCTCGACCGAGGTGCCGCTGGCGTCCGAGCCGGCTACCCGCAGCACCGAGACGCCCAGCCGCTGGAGCGACGCGACGACGTTGTCCGAGACGGCGAGCGGACCCCCCATGACGATGACCTGGCGCACGCCCAGCGCACGGATCTGCGAGGAGACCTGTGCCGACAGCGCGGCGGGTGTGGTGAGCAGGATCGGCAGCCGATCGGCGTAGGCGAGGGTGCTGGCCGACTCGGCGTCCTGGAAGCCCGTCCCAGTGGCGACGATCGCAGTCTCGAGCGCCCCGGGCGATCCGGGCCCGCTCGACGCCGCACCGGTCGTCGCGTTGTAACGTCCGGGTCCACCCAGCTGGTTCGATCCCTCGTACGCGCCCGCGAGGTCCAGCGCGCCGACGCCGCCGAGCGCCGCGGCCAGAGCGGCGACCCGAGCCGCGGTGTCGTACTCGGTCTGCCCTTCGATGCGTGTCACCTCGATGCCGGCGCCGGTTCTCGCACCGCCGCCGCAGGAGTACGCAGGCGTCGACGTCAACGTCGTGACCACCGATGTCGAGACTGCGAGCGGCCCCCCCACCACGTAGACACGCGTCACGCCCTCCACGCGGATCGCCGCGGCAGCCGCAGCGGAGAGCCGCGCGCTCGGGGTGAGGAGAAG
>JAJYGM010000788.1:0-10026 GCA_021785095.1 Actinomycetes bacterium | reverse complement strand
GCGTCCCCGTGCGGAGCGCGCGCGCGAGCGGGGCGCTCGCCAACGCGTCGGGGTACGCGGCGTCGGTGGCGAGCACGACGGGCCGTGTCGAACCGGTGCCCGGGCATCTGCCGGACGCAGCTGCGAACTGGTGCTCGAGCTCGTGGGCGGCGGTGCTGTCGGTTGTCGGGCCCGCGACCCGGGCGTCCGAGAAGGAGGTCCCGCCCGTGCCACGCAGGGTCTGGATCGTCGCAGGGGCGTAGTAGTGCTCGACGATCCGCTGCCAGGTCCAATTGCCCTGGCCGCCGTCTGTCCCGACGGCGTAGCCGAAGGCTCCCCACTGACCCATCCCGATCCCGTGCCCCCAGCCGTGGCCGGTGACCACGATCGACCTGGCCGCCTGGGAGATCGTGAAGTAGCTCGACTTCAGGTCGAGCGCGCGTACGAAGACGGCCGCTGTGACGGACTGGCTCGTGCCGTTCCCCGAGATCGAGACCTCCGTGGCGCGCCCGCCCCATGTCCCGTAGCCGTTGCGCCCCGAGACCGTCACCGTCGGCGATGTCCCCTCTCCCGGCCACGTCGCGTGGATCGAGGCTAGCGGGACGGTCTTCGTCCAGTCGTGGCTCGGGTTGCACAGCCCGGGGTTCGACGGTGTGAGGCACACCGCGTCACCTGCGTCGGGCACCGGTGCGAAGGGGGAGCCCTCCTCGCTGCCCGAGGTGTAGCCGCCGGTCGATGACGAGTACTCGGTGGGGGCGATGGAGCCGTCCGGCATCACCATCACCTCACCCGCGGTGTCCTGCGCAGCGGCGGTGCTGTTCGCCGTCAGGTACCTGGCCCCTCGGTAGCTCTGGCAGGTGAGGTCGCAGGTTGTCGCGTAGCCGCCGTAGCCGCCCGGCGACGCGAGCACGAACGAGCGGACCGCGACCGCCTGCGCCTCCAGCTCCTGGAACCCCCAGGGCCGGCCCTGCGGCCCGGATGCGCCGACTGTCCCCCAGTCCGAGATCGACTCGCCCGGCACGACATCCGCGACGTACTCCTCGAGCGGGAGCGTGTTGACGGTGCGGGCCTCCCCCGCCGAGTTGTAGACGCCCTCGAGCGCACCCTGCACCGGCAGCTGTGTCCCGTCGTCCGCGCAGAGCGTGACGAGCGCGCCCGAGGTCGCGGGCCGCACGACCGGTGTCGTGACGCGCTCCCCTGCGGCCTTCGTCCACGGTCCGCCGCAGCCTGTGCCGGTCGCCACCGACCAGGTTCCGTTGCCGTCGGGCGTGTAGGCGACCGCCTCTGCGCCCGTCGTCCCCGTGGCGACGAGAACGCCGCTCGAAGACGCTGCGACGAGCTCGCCTGTGTCGTTCTCGGTCATCGCGACCCGGACGTCGACTGCGTCGGACGTGAGCGTCGCACGAGACGTGAACGTCGCACGAGACCTGAGCGTCGAGCGAGCCGCGTGCGTCGCGCGGGTCGTTCGCTCGAGCGGCGCACCCCGCTTCGCGGAGCCGGGCGTCCGTGCCGTCGCACCAGCGCCGTGCGTCCAGACGGTGGTCAGCACGCCGCACAGCGCAGAGACGCCGAGGAGGGTGACGAGACGGCGCACCGCCACGAGGTAGGTGCTACGTGCGATACGCAATGCTAGCCGTCCGCCAACATCGGCCCGCGGACCCCGCGTCGTCGTGATGAAAGAGCGACTCGCCGCGTGCGGTGCAGGCCGCTGCGTGCTCGTGCCTACACTCATGGCCCGTGCGCGTCGACCAGGTGATCCCGTCGCTCGCCAGCCGCGACGCCATCGGCGTGCACACCGTGAACCTCACGCAGGCATTGCGCAGGGCGGGCATCGCGTCCGACATCTTCTACGGGACCTGCACCCCCGACATGGCGGACGTCGGGAGGCCCATCGGCATGCTCGGCCGTCACACCCGCGAGCGGTTCCTGCTCTACCAGGCGTCGATCGGCAGCCCGGTGTTCGACGCGCTCATGGCGCGCGACGAGCCCAAGCTGGTGAACTACCACAACATCACCCCGGCGGAGCTGCTCGCGCCCTGGGAGCCTGCAGTCGCCTACGAGGCCTCACTGGGCCGGGCTCAGCTCGAGCGACTGGCGTCGCGCTCCTTGCTCGCCGTCGCGGACTCGCGCTTCAACGAGCTCGAGCTCGTCGGCGCAGGGTACACGAGGACCGCAGTGGCCCCCCTGCTCATCGACATGACGCGGGCAGGCCCGTCTCCGGACTCCCGGGCGACGAAAAGGCTCGGCGCGGCCAAGGCGGGAGGCGGGATCGACCTCCTCTTCGTCGGGAAGATCTCACCTCACAAGGCTCCGCACGACCTCGTGAAGGTGCTCTCCGTCTACCGGCGCGTCTTCGACCCCCTGGCTCGGCTTCGGCTCGTGGGCTCACCGCTCGGCGAGCGCTACGGCCCGGCGCTGGCCGCCTTCGTCCACGACCTCGGCCTCGACGAAGTCGTGGAGATCACGGGTTCGGTCGACCCTTCGGTGCTGGAGGCCTACTTCCGCGACGCGGACGTCTTCGTGTGCGCCTCGGAGCACGAGGGCTTCTGCGTCCCGATCGTCGAGGCGATGGGGCACGGCGTACCGGTCGTCGCGTACGGCGCGAGCGCGGTGCCCGAGACGGTCGGCGACGCGGGCCTCCTCCTCGCGACAAAGGACCCGTTGCGGTTCGCCGCCGCGATCCACCGGGTGGCCACCGATGCGGAGCTCCGTCGAAGGCTCTCGGAAGCGGCCCGGCGTCGGGTCGACGCGTTCGGCCTGGCCGCGTCGGCGGCCCACTTCGTCGATCTCGTGCGCGAGGCAGCAGGCGCACGACCGCCGCAGCGTTGACTGTCCGGCCGGCCCCGAGATCCCGGGTACCCTGAGGGCATGCGGCGTTTCCCACTGGCGTTCGTCCTCGTCGGCGTGATGAGCCTCCTCGCGGCCGGAGGCGCGGTCCTCGGAGCTTTCGAGGCGCCGACAGGCGTGGACCTCGCCGTGCACAACGGCGCCGGAGAGACCCTCCAGGCGAGCCGGGTGGTCGGTGCGTACACCTCGAGCCAGCTCTCGGGAAGCGTCATCTCCTTCAGCTTCACCGCGCCGGACCACCTCACCGAGAAGCTCATCGGCACGTCGGGCAAGATCGAGCAGCACCAGAAGGTCACAGGATCGAGGGCCACCGACGTGCTCGCCCCGGTCCGTGCGCTGCTGTCCATCGATGCCTTCTCGGCACACGGTGCCTACTTCGACAACACCCAGCCCGCGCGGAACCTCGTCGCACCGTCTCAACGTGCTGCAGTCTCGGGCACCTTCACCACGAAGGTCCAGCTGCAGGATGGCTACGTCGTCGACATCTTCGACCATGTCGACGTGAAGCAAGGGACCCAGCACATCACAGAGACCGCCAGCTACCGGCTGTCGCGCGTCGACGCCTGGACGCGTACTCGTTAGCAGGAGGGCGGCACCGGTGGGCCCGCTGAGGAGGGCCGGACCGTGAGCGGCCGCTCGGTCGTGGTCCTGGGTGCGACTCCCCGCGAGCTGCGCCCCCTGGCCCGGGCGCTCCGCCTGCGGCCCGAGCCCGTCGGGGACCTGCCCGCGTGGCGTGACGCTCGCGTGGTCGCCGTCGCGGTCGGCGTCGGCCCCGCTCGGGCCGGTGCCGGCGCTGCGCGGGTGCTCGACGCGCTCGGCGCGCAGCGGGTCGTCATCACCGGGGTCGCAGGCGCGCTCGACGACTCCCTCGAGGTCGGTGACCTCGTCCGACCCGCCGTCGTCGTCGACGTGCGGTCCGGGGTCGTGCGCACGCCCAGCACGCCCGCGCCCGGTGGCGGGGTCCTCGCGACGGTGGATCGGGTCCACCTCTCGGGGAGGGGACCCATCGGAGAGGGAGACGTCCGCCTTCTCGCCGGCGCGACTGCGGTGGACATGGAGACCGCGGCGATCGCCGCCGCATGCGAGGCGAAGGGGATCCCGTGGGACGTCGTCCGAGCGATCAGTGACGTTGCGGGCACCCTGGCCCAGGATGACGCGTCGCTCCTCCGTCCCGACGGGAGTGCGGACGTCCTCGAGGCGGTGCACCTCGTGCTGCGCGACCCTCGAGCCCTCGGCCGTCTCGTCCGGCTCGGCCTCGACTCCGCGCGGGCGATCAGGGTCGCGACCGGCGCGGTGGTGTCCGAGCTCACGGCGACGGAATCGGACCCACCGGTCCGATGAACGGGGAACCGCCCCCTCCGGGGGCAGGCACCTCCGAACGGCCCGACACGACGGCTCACCGGCGGATCGTGCCCCCTCCGTCCAGAATGGAACGCTTCACGATCCACCGGCCCAGCCGTCTTCCCCCAGCCTTCCGCCGCTCCGGTGAGCACGTTCTAGTCGTTCGTTCCTGAGAGAGCAATACCCTTCTCAACCTGTTCTGCACCGCGGAACTTGTGATCGGGGAACGTCGACGACGCCGCGACGCCTGCTGGCGTGCCCCCGGGTGCGACGACGCGACCGGGACCCGAGCCCGCAGCCGGCGGGGCGGCTGAGCGGACCCGAGCCCGACGGCGACGCGAAGCTGCAAGTGGTCTTGACGAGGGAAAACGCGGGCGCGCTCGACGCCAGGCCCGCCGGACCCGACAATGGAGGGCGTGACGACCTCATCTCCCACTGGCGCTAAGGAGCGGACCGCCGTCTCCCAGCGCCAGCACATCCTCGACACTGCGCTCGCCCTGATGTCCCAACGGGGCGTCGACGGCACCAGCATGCGCGATCTCGCTGGCGCCGCGGGCCTGAACGTCGCGTCCTTGTACCACTACTTCGCGTCGAAGCGGGAGCTGCTCGTCGCGGTCCTCCAAGAGCGCGGCTTCATCGAGGACCTCGCTGCGTCGACCGGGCCGGCCGCGATCGCGCGCGACGACTTCGACGGGCTGGCCGACATGCTCGACGACATCCTGCGGTCGATGCTCGAGGTCGAGGACTTCATCCGCCTCATGCTCGGCGAGGTGATGCGAGGAGAGGAGACTGCCCATGCCGTCGGGGTCGAGCTCTTCGACGCCACGCAGACGGCCCTCGAGCGCTGGCTCGAGGAGTCCGAGCCCACCGTCTGCAATGGGCCCGGCGCGCCCGCGGTCGCCCGTGTCCTGCGAGCCTTCATCGTAGGTCTCTTCTTCGAGCACCTCGCCGGGGTGCTCGGGCGCTCCGGCGACGCGCGGGACGCCTTCCGGAGCCGGTCCGCCGAAGCCGCCGCGGTCCTCCGGGCACGATTCTGACCTGACGCGCATCGGGCTCGGGCGTAGCGACCGTCGAGACCGGCACGCTCGATCGGCTCTTGGCCCGTGCGGGGTCAGGCTCGCATCCCGAGGTGGCGCTGGAGCTCGGCGACCAGCGCGTCCATCAGCTCCGGAGGGGCCGAACCGGAGATCACGAAGAAGTTCCGCCCGCCCGACTCGTCCGGCGTGCAGTTGACCCGAAGGACGTCGCGTCCCGAGTTCACCCGGAACCGGCGCTGGCGAACTCCCGAGAAGTCGGGCCCCTCTCGCTCCTCGAACATGAAGAAGGACACCGTGGGAGGGGACGGCGTGAACGCCGCGGGCGCCTGGAGGCGGGACTCGGCCAGCGGGACGGGCACGACGCTCGCGGCGAGCGCCTCGCGCAACGAGCGGAGCACCCTCGGCGAGACCTCCTCCAGCGGCTCGTCGCGGGCGACCTCTGCGACCATGCGCGTCGGCCCGACGAAATTCCCGATCAGCCCCTTCGCTCCCGGTCGGCTGCGGTTCGACACCGCGGACGTGACGACGAAGCGCTCGGCGCCCGCCACCCGTGCGAGGGCCATCTCCAGCCAGGAGAGCACCACCACGAACGGCATCGCCGCCATTCCCGGCGTCACGTCGACGAGGTGCTGCCAGTGCGGCGCCGCCACGTTGAAGTACCTGGTGCGCGGACGCGTCCCCGCCGGCAGCGTCATCGGCCAGTCGCCGGCGGCGATCGGTTCGTCGAGCAAGCCTCGCCAGTGGTCGACCGCTCGCCGCTGCACGTGCTCGGGCACCGGGTTGTCGAGCACCCAGCGCAGGTAGCTCCCCCGTGACGGGAGCGGGAGGTCCGGAGGCGTCCTTCCGGCGTGCAGCGCGTAGGCCCTCGACAGCTCGGCGGCCACGAGGGTCCCGGACTCCCCGTCGCAGAGCGCTTCCGCCACGAAGATCGACAGCACGTGCGTCTTGGGCGCGACGACGTAGAGCGTGGCCTGGAAACGGGGCTCCTCCCAGGGTGAGAGGTCCCGGTACTCGGCCTCGACCGCCACGACGGCCGCCGCCAGCGCCTCGAGCTTCGGCCGGTCCTCGAGGTGGACGACGCGCACGACTCCCCTCCGGAACGGCGTCACGTGCTGGGTCGCGGTGTCCACGTCACCGCCGGGACCGGGCTCGAAACGGACACGCAGGAGGTCGTGGGACTCCACCACGTCGTCGACAGCCCGTGCCAGCGCGTCCACGTCCAGCCTGCCGTTCAGCTGGTACACCCAGCTCATGAACTCGCGGCTCGGGTTGTGGGGCGCCATGAGGAGCGACGAACGCTGCGTGAGCGAGAGCGGCGCCGTCTCGACGGCGTCCGCCGGACCAGGCGCGCGGTCGTCCGCCGCTTCTCCGGGCGCGGCCTGCTGGGTCGTGCTCATCGCTCCTCGCCTCTCCTGACGTCTCCTGCCGGGCTCCGTCGCCAGCCGGCGGGGCCCGGCAGGCCGGCACTCCCCGACGGCACGCGGGCGCGGCCCCGTGGTGCCCGCCACGCGACGTTCGCCCGTGGATCGCACCCCCGTGGGGGCGTGCGGCCGTCGATCCCCCGCAACCCGATTCTGCCAATTCTGTCACCACACGAGGCTCCAGCCTGCCGGGGCACGCAGACCGAAGGCTCAGCTGGAGGCAGCCTGGGCTCGGCCTCGTGCCCGGCGGTCCACCACCTCTTCCACCGCGGCGCGAGCCCCCGACGGCGGCCCGTAGTACGCGACGGTGCCACGCTCCAAGACGACGGCCGACGACGCGAGCGCGAGCGCCCGGTCGACCTGCTGCTCGACGACGACGAGCGCCGTCCCCTTGCGCCGCACGTCGGCCAGACCTGCGTAGACGTCGTCGACCACGCCAGGGGCCAACCCGAGCGACAACTCGTCGACGATGAGCACCTTGGGCGGCACGACGAGGACCTTGGCCAGGGAGAGGAGCCGCTGCTGACCACCCGAGAGCGTGCCCGCCCGATCCTGCCGGCGCTCTTTCAGCAAGGGGAACCGCTCGTAGGCCTGCGCGAGCGACGCCGAGATCTGGCCGCGTCCCCCGCGCCGCTGGAACGAGAGCACGAGGTTCTCCTCGACGCTCAGCGAGTCGAAGACTCCACGGCCCTCGGGCACATGGGCCAGGCCGAACCGGGCGATCCGCCACGCGGGCTCGCCGGCGACGTCTCTCCCGTCCACCCGGACGGACCCCGAGCTCGCCGGCACGAGCCCGGACGCGACCCTCGCCACGGTCGACTTCCCGGCGCCGTTGGGGCCGAGGAGCGCCACCACCGCCCCCCGGGCGACCGAGAAGCTCACCCCGAAGAGCGCGCGGTAGGGACCGTACGCGGCGCTGACCTCGTCGAGCTCGAGGATCGGGCGATCGGCGCCGGTCACGGAGCCCCGAGATAGGCGCGCTGCACCGCGCGTGCGCTCATCACCTCGTGGAAGCTGCCCGAGGAGACCACGCGCCCGAGATCCATGACCACCACACGGCCGACGACGGCCTCCACCATGGCGAGGTCGTGCTCCACGAGCAGCATGCCCATGCCACGCGCCAGCTGGAGCGAGCGCAAGAGGCGCGCCAGCTCCCCGGTCTCGTGCTCGTCGAGTCCTGAGGACGGCTCGTCGGCGAGGAGGAGGCGGGGCTTCGCGACCACCGCGCGTGCAAGCTCGACGAGCCGGCACGCGCCGAGGCCGAGCGCAGCGACCGGCACGTCCGCGCGGTCCGAGAGGCCGACCGCGTCGAGCACCGAGTCGACCTCGGCGAGCTCGTCGCGGGTCGGCGCGCCGAGGCCGAGCAGGTCTCTCCACAGGCGCGCGCCGTGGTGGTGGACGCGAAGCGCGACGACGAGGTGGTCGCGTACCGCCAGCTCCGGGAAGACCTCGAGGCGCTGGTAGGTCCGGCCGATGCCGAGGCGGGCCCTCCGCCAGGTGGGAAGGCGGCCGATGTCGTGCCCGTCGAGCTCGACGGTGCCCGCATCGGGACGCACCTGCCCGAAGACGCAATTGAACACCGTGGTCTTGCCGGCGCCGTTCGGACCGACGAGGCCCACGCTCTCGCCCGCGGCGACGTCCAGGTCGACGCCGGCGACGGCGAGCGTCGCGCCGAAGCGCTTCGTGAGCCCGCGCACCGCGAGCATCACGGCCGCCCGGTGACCGCCGGGGTCGCCGGCGCTCGGTGCCGGCGCGCGAGCGCGCGCTCGGCGCGCTCGGTCCACCGCCGCTTCTCGAGCTCCACGACCCCTTCGGGGTGTGCCGCGTACGCGAGCGCCCCGAGGGCGAACAGGACGAACGTGAGCCCCTGCAGCCGCTGCGGCGCGTACTGCATCAGCTGCTGCACGACGACGAGGCCGATGCCCGCCTGGATCGCTCCCTCGACGGTCCCGACGCCCGTCGTGACGACGATCACCACGAACGCGAGCGAGAGCTGGTAGTTGAACTCCCCCGGGGCGATCACCGTCTGCTGGATCGCGAGCAGCGCTCCACCCACGCCGGCGAGCGCGCCCGACAGGGCGAACGCGAGCACCCGCTGCCAGGGAAGGTTCACCCCGATGCCCGCGGCGCCGAGCTCGCTCCCCCGCATCGCCGCGAGGAAGCGCCCGACGGTGCCGCGTTGGACGAGGGCCACGCCGCCGGCGCAGATCACGAGGACGAGGAGCACGACGAGGAAGTACGCGTGCCCGTTCGGAGCGAACAGGTCCAGGGGCAGCCATCTCGGCTCCAGCGTGATCCCGCCTGTTCCGCCGCTCACCGCCTGCGCGGGGAAGATCGCCACGTCGAACAGCAGCGCGGCCGCCAGCGTCATGAGGGCGAGGCCGAGACCCCGCAGCCGGAGCGAAGCGAGCGCGAGCATCCCGGCGACGACCGATGCCGCGACCGCCCCGACGGCGCCGCCCACGAGGAAGTCCAGTCCGAGATGGTTCGCGAGCTGCCCCGCGGTGAACGCGGCGATGCCCGCGAGCGTGGCTTGCGCGAGCGAGAGCTGTCCTGCCGTCCCCGTGAGGAGCGTCACCGAGAGGAAGACCAGCGAGTACGCCATTCCCTGGTTCAAGACGGTCTCCCAGGTGGGCGGCATCCACGTCAGCATCGACACCACGAAGGCGAAGAGCAGGGCGAGGTAGACCGTGCGCACGAGCCGGTCGACCTCCCGCCCGCGCACCCGGGCCGCGGGGGGCGGCGGCGGAGGGTCGACCGAGGACAGCGGGTCCGTCGCCTCGTCGAGATGGCGAAGTCCCGGAACGAACAAGAGCGCGCCCACCAGGACGAGGAACGGAAACGCGGGGAGCGCCGCGGAGTACCAGAAGCTCGAGGTCGGGAGGTAGCCCTGCGCGGTCAGGCTCAGGACGCCGATCAGCACCGCGACCACCGCCGCGACGGGCATCGACCGCAGGGCGGCGATGGCCGCGGCGGCGATCGCCGCCACCATCAGCGTCACGTAGTCCTGCGCCTGGACGGTCACCTCCGTGGGGGCGAGCAGGACGCCCGCCAGCCCTGCCATGAGACCGCACACGGCCCATGCGGTCGCGGTCACGCGCCGAGCGTTCACACCCTCGAGCTCGAGCAGGCGCGGGCTCTCCACGGCGGCGCGCATCTCGAGCCCGAGCCTCGTCGTGCGCAGGAGCAGCACGAGGACGACCAGCATCACCACGGTGAGCAGCGCCGCGCTCAGGTAGATCCCGTTCACCGGCACGTCGGCGCCGAGATGGAAGTAGACGGTGTCGGGGTTGAACACGATGCTCGGCGCGCCGACGAGGTTCTGGTTGCCGAAGACGACCGGGAGCAGCGCCGGGATGCCGACGAGCAGGCTGAGGCCGGTCACGATCTTGGCCGTGGTG
>JAJYGM010000775.1 GCA_021785095.1 Actinomycetes bacterium | reverse complement strand
GTCTACCTGTACGTGCGCGAGAACCCAGGCGCGACCGCGTCGGCCCTGGCCGAGCACTGCGGCGTGCACCCCAACGTCGTGCGCCACCACCTCGAGCGCCTGGTCGAGGGCGGCTACGTCGTGGCCGAGCCGGTCCACCGCTCGACCGTCGGACGCCCGGCCAAGGGCTACCGGGCCCTCGAGACCGCGGGCACCATGGAGGCCCTGGTGCGCCGCGACGCGCTGCTCGTGGCCCTGCTCGAGCGCGCGCTCGGGCGCCTCGGCCCGGACCTGGCCGAGGCCATCGCCCACGAGGTCGGCGTCGAGTACGGGCGAGGGCTGTCGGGCGAGGTGAGCTTCGACTCGACGCGCCCGATCAAGGCGGCCCTCGCCTCGATCGCCGGCCTGCTCAGCGCCCACGGCTACGCGGCGCGGGCCGAGCACGACGGCGACGAGATCGTCGTCGTGGCCGAGACGTGCCCCTTCGGCATCGCCGCCCAGAACCACCCGATGCTCTGTGCCGTCGACCGTGGACTGCTGGCCGGGATGCTGGAGGGCGTGGGGCCCCACCGCAGCGCGGTGACCCTCACCACGCGGGCCGAGGGCGCTGACGCCTGCCGCCACCGCCTCGGCTGAACAACCCGGACGATCGCCGGCCGCGGGCGCACGATGGCGTGCCTGCTCAGCCACGGCGCTGAGGCTGAGGTGCGGGCGAACCGGGTGCAAGGTGCCCACACATGTCGCTCACGCCGTTGCGCAACAACCGCGACCACGTCTCGCACGAACACTTTGGTGATCCGGCGGGGCTGAGTCGAACTCTCACCCCACCGGGTCACCGTCCAGCAGAACAGCTACGCAGCCGGCAACTCAGCGGTACGTGCCGTAGCCATTCGGCGTGGCCAGCGCGTTCCACGTATGGGTGCCTTGGAACGTGCCCTGGTCCATCAACACGACATAGTTGCCCCATACGCAGTACGCCCCACCGCCAACGCCGGGGTCTTGGCCCCCTGACGTGTAACACGCGTCGCTCCAGGCGATCTTGTAGTGCCACACGTTGCCGGAGCCGCCCGGCACCGTCCCGATGCTCTCGTTGTCCACCCACGCGCCCTGGCACACGGTTGGATCGCCGTTGGGGTTGGAACTGGTGTAGGTCGCATTGCAGTTGTCCCACGCGGCGTTCCACTTCATGATCAAGAGATCGCTAACGGACCCGAAGGTGTAGGGCAGACACTGCTCTGTGTCCATTAGGTACGCCTCGCACCATTGCATGTACGTGCCAACGAAGTTCCGGGCCGTCCAGTTGTAGCCGTACTGGTTGAACCCGCCAGATGCGCCGGCCCCCGCAGGCACCGCCACCATGCCAATCGTCAGAACCCCCGCAAGAGTCAGTCCCTGCAGGAGTCGACTGATATTCTTCTTCATCCGACCTCCTTTTTCGCGCACCATTGCACCGGGATTCCGGACAATTCAGATGACAATTCCTCCGACTACTGCTGCCGTTACACGAAGGAAGCACTAGTGATGCGCTCCAATCACACAGATCAAACAATCAAATCCGCGGGGGTATCCATTTCGGCGGAGTGGCCACTACGGGTCGGAGTGACCGCGCGCGGCCGGCCCAACATCCGGCCCAACATCTTGTGGCTGAGCGGCTCCTACTCCGCTTGGATGGATGGCCCAACCCCATCGCAGTAGATTGAACCATGGAGATCAGTCAGCGAATTCGTTCATACTTTGATGAACTTGGCGAAGGCGAATGGCTCAGGCTGACCAGTTCCCCGCGTGCGCTCGTCAGCCTTGAAGTACATCGACGGATGCTTGCCGAGCATGTGAGAGCCGGGGCACGAGTTCTCGAGGTCGGAGCAGGAGCGGGTCGATTCACCATCGAACTGGCTCGACTGGGTGCGGTGGTAACAGTCACTGATCTCTCTCCAGTACAACTTGACCTGAATGAGCAGCACGTACGCGAAGCAGGGTACGAACAGTCAGTCGAGGCCCGGTACCTACTGGACGTTCGCGATACATCTAGGTACTTAGACAACCAATTCGATGTCGTCCTTGTCTACGGCGGGCCCTTGTCCTACATCTTCGAAGACGCCCAATCGGCCCTGCGCGACTGCCTGCGAGTCGGTTCCATTGTGCTGGCCTCGGTTATGTGCACCCTTGGTGCCTGGCGCCTCTACTTGCCACAGATAATTGAACTCGCCAAGGAGCTCGGCGACGAAGTCAATGACCTAATCGTCCACACTGGCGATCTACGTCACGAAGGCACGACAAGCGGGCACACCTGCCAGATGTATCGATCACGCGAAGTCGAAAGACTCGTTCACGATGCTGGGGGCCGCCTCTTGACGATCAGCGCCAGTAACTGGGCGTCGTTCGGCGACGAAACTGCGCTTGAGGAAATACACGCGGATCCAGATAGGTGGCTCAAGTTCCTCGCGCTGGAAGTGGCCGCTTGCAGAGAGCCGGGACTACTCGACGCCGGCAGTCACATCGTATTCGCGGCAAGCTCGAGAACTTAGGGCAACGAAGCGCTTGCGTGTCATCGCGCCCTGGACTGTTCGCCACATTCCGGCTGTCGCCAGTTTAAGCAATTTTCCAAGGAAAACAGTCCGCGCTGTTGGGTCATCCATCCAAGCGGAGTAGGAGCCGCTCAGCCACAAGATGTTGGGCCGGCCGCGCGCGGTCACCCCGACCCGTAGTGGCCACTCCGCCGAAATGGATACCCCAGCAAATCCGCTATTGGTCTATACGGACATTTGCATGGTCACATTTGTCGTCCAAACACGCTACCAACGCGCAGTGGTAGTGGCATCTGTTTCCGGTGACCTGAACCCATCGGCGAATGAGGCGTCGGGAGTTGCGCATGCGTTGCCAAGGCACCGTTCGGTCACTTGGGATGCAAGACCCCTGGTCGGCACCAATTGCACCTTGATCCCAATTCTTGATGAAGACCGCAAGCATCCCTCCTGTGGGCGGTCCTTCCTTGGTGCACGCGCCAAGGCGTGGCCCGTGACAGTCCGTTGCACGATGCGAGATGCCCCCTCGACGCGACGATGGTCTCGGCGTTCGGAGCACTAGGTGTGCGGAATCGGACCAGGGAGCGTGGTGTGCGCCGGTCGTGATCTCCTCTCGGGGCGCGGCACCAGACGTCGCGATACCGCTGAGGGGCGCTACCTCACGTCCGTGGCGGAACCTCCGGCGTCGGCGTGGCTGGGTGTCGTCGGCGACCCCACGGGATGGCGGGGAGGACGACCACGCCGGCGAGCAGCACCACCTGCAGCGCGATCCACCACGGCTCGCCCCAGACGTTGGCCAGGACGTCGCGGACCTGGGACTCGATGACGATCGTCGTGGTGACGTAGAGCGAGTAGGTGACCAGGCGGCCGGCGAGGAAGCCGGCGCACAGGGGCAGGAGCGAGAGATCGAGGAGACCGGCGGCGCTGAAGAGCTGCGCCGAGGGCAGTGGCGAGATGACGAAGAGGGTCACGAAGCCCACGACCACGCCGCGCCGCCGCGTGATGCGGTCGGCCAAACTGGCCAGGTTGTCGCGCGACCGGTCCGGGAAGACGCCGCGCAAGTGGCGCACGGCCGAGGCCAGGACGTAGCGCCCGAAGGTCGCCGAGATCGCGCCGAGCCCGATCAGGGCGACCGGGTTCAGGTGCCAGCGCAGGCGCGCGTAGACGAGAACGGCCCAGGTCGGCGGGCCGAAGGCGGGCAGCAGGTTGACGCCGACGACGACGCCGACCAGCACCAGGTAGCGCACGACTTCAGTAGAGCACGCGCCACGAGCCCGGTCGCGCGGCTAGCCCGCGAGCCCGAGGGCCCGTAAGTACGGCGCGGCGATCGCCCGCTGCGCGCGCGAGGGGTGCAGGGCCACGAACAGCCGCAGCTGGGCGCGGGCCGGAGCCGCGTTGCCGGGCGTCGAGGCCGCCGCGATGCCGAGGGAGAGGCGGGGGGCGG
>JAJYGM010000420.1 GCA_021785095.1 Actinomycetes bacterium | reverse complement strand
CGTCTCGAAGAAGTCGGCGCCGACGCGGTCCATCTTGTTGACGAACGCGATGCGCGGCACCTTGTAGCGGTCGGCCTGGCGCCAGACGGTCTCGGACTGCGGCTCGACGCCGCTGACCGCGTCGAAGACCGCCACCGCGCCGTCGAGCACGCGCAGGCTGCGCTCGACCTCGGCGGTAAAGTCGACGTGTCCGGGGGTGTCGATGATGTTGATGCGGTGGTCGCGCCAGAAGCAGGTGGTGGCCGCGGAGGTGATCGTGATGCCACGCTCCTGCTCCTGCTCCATCCAGTCCATGGTGGCGGTGCCGTCATGGACCTCGCCCATCTTGTAGTTCACCCCCGTGTAGTAAAGGATGCGCTCGGTAGTCGTCGTCTTACCGGCATCGATGTGGGCCATGATGCCGATATTCCGAGTCTTCTCCAGGGGTGCGAGTCGTGGCATTTTGTCAAAGAACCTTTCGGCCTTTCCTGTTTCTCTCTCTGCTCTGCGCCGTCAGCCCTGCGGCCGGCTGCCGGTCGTGCGTTTCGAACTGCCTGCTACCACCGGTAATGGCTGAACGCCTTGTTGGCCTCGGCCATCCGGTGCGTGTCGTCCTTCTTCTTCATCGCGCCGCCGCGGTTGTTGGCCGCGTCCATGAACTCGCCGGCGAGCTTGTCGACCATCGACTTCTCGCCGCGCGCCTTGGCGAAGTCGATGAGCCAGCGGATCGACAGCGACAGCTGCCGCCCCGGGGGCACCTCGACCGGCACCTGGTAGGTCGAGCCGCCGACGCGCCTGGACTTGACCTCGAGCTGCGGTTTGACGTTGTCCATCGCCCGCTTGAACACCTTGAGCGGGTCGTCCTGCGTCTTCGCCTGGATGACGTCGAGCGCCCCGTAGAAGATGCTTTCGGCGGTGCTCCTCTTCCCCTGGCGCAGGATCGAGTTGATAAAGCGGGTCACGAGCTGCGAATTGTAGACGGGATCCGGAAGGACCTCGCGCTTGGCGATGTAACGGCGGCGCGGCATGGACTACGCCCTCCCCTGCTGCTTCTGCCGCTTCGTACCGTACTTCGAGCGGCTCTGGTTGCGGCCCGAGACGCCCTGGGCGTCCACCACGCCGCGGATGATGTGGTAGCGCACGCCCGGCAGGTCCTTCACGCGGCCACCCCTGATGAGCACGACCGAGTGCTCCTGCAGGTTGTGCCCTTCGCCGGGGATGTACGTCGTCACCTCGATGCCGTTGGTCAGGCGAACGCGCGCGACCTTCCGCAGCGCCGAGTTCGGCTTCTTCGGGGTCGTGGTGTACACGCGGGTGCAGACTCCGCGCTTTTGCGGGGATGATTTCAGGGCCGGGCTCTTGGTCTTGACCTCGAGCTTTTGGCGTCCCTTGCGGACCAGTTGCGCGATCGTCGGCATCGTTTCCTCTCTCGACTCCAGGCAGCAAGGGCCAAGCGTGCTCCGGTGCTTGGCCCCGGTTGCGGTACCACCGGCTCCGAGCCGGTGAAGTCCGAAGATTCTAGTCAAGCGCCGCCGAACTGTCAACTGCTTTCGGGGCGCGGGGGCAACAGCTGGTTCAGATCGTCGTACTCGGCGGGCGTCTCGCCTTGCGGCTCCTCCGGCTGCGGCAACTCTTCCTGCGGCACCGGATCCACCGCAAAGTAATGATAGTGCTTGGCTCCCGTGCCAGCCGGGATGAGGCGGCCGACGATCACGTTCTCCTTGAGGCCGTAGAGATCGTCCACCCGGCCGGAGACCGCGGCTTCGGTCAGCACCCTCGTCGTCTCCTGGAACGACGCCGCCGAGACGAACGACTCGGTCGCGAGCGCGGCCTTGGTGATCCCGAGCAGTACCGGGGCGAAGCGCGCGGGCTGGCCGCCGAGCTTTTCGATGCGCTCGTTCTCCTCCTCGACGCGGTAGCGAGGAACCTGCTCCTCGAGCAGGAACTCGGTGTCGCCGGGGTCGGTGACCTTCACGAAGCGGCACATCTGACGGACGATCGTCTCGATGTGCTTGTCGTTGATCGTGACGCCCTGGGTGCGGTAGACCTCCTGGATCTTGTCCACCAGGTAGCGCTGCAGCTCCGCCTCGCCGAGCACCGCGAGCACGTCGTGCGGGTCGACCGGGCCGTCGGTGAGCGACTCGCCGGTGGCGATCCACTCGCCGTCCTGGACGATCAGGTGGGCGACCTTCGGGATGGTGTACTCCCGCGTCGTCCCCTCCTTGCCTTCGACCGTCACCTTGCGGGTGCCGCGGGTGGCCTCGCCGACGTGCACCACGCCGGAGATCTCGCTGACCACGGCCGCGTCCTTCGGGCGCCGCGCCTCGAACAGCTCGACGACGCGCGGGAGACCGCCGGTGATGTCCTTGGTCTTGGTGGTCTCGCGCGGGATCTTCGCCAGGACGTCGCCGGGGTTGACGGCGTCGCCCTCGGCGACCATCAGGTGCGAGCCGATCGCCAGCTGGTACCGGCGCTCGGTGGCCGTCTTGGAGCGTGTGGAAGCGACCACGATCGTTGGGATACGCCGGTCGGCGCCGATCGGCTCGATGACGATCTTGTGCGAGTGGCCGGTCAGCTTGTCGATCTCCTCGCGCACGTTCTCGCCCTCGACGAGGTCGACGTACTCGACCTTGCCGGCGACGGTCGTGAGCACCGCCGACGTGAACGGGTCCCACTCCGAGAGGACCGCGCCCGGCTCGACGAACTGCCCTTCCACGACGGCGAGAACCGAGCCGTAGACCAGGTTGTAGCGCTCGCGCTCGCGGCCGCGGTCGTCCGAGATCGCGACCTTCGCGTTGCGCGACACCACCACGGTCTTCCCCTCGGTGTTGGTCACCGCCTGCACGCCGAACAGCTTGACGGTTCCGGAGCGGCTCGCCTGGTGGCGGGACTGCTCCGTCGCCCGCGTCGCGGTGCCGCCGTAGTGGAACGTCCGCATCGTCAACTGGGTGCCGGGCTCGCCGATCGACTGCGCCGCGATGATGCCGACGGCCTCACCGAGCTCGGCCAGGCGGCCGGTGGCGAGCATGCGCCCGTAGCACTTGCGGCAGGCGCCGCGGCGCGTCTCGCAGGTCAGCAGCGAGCGGATCTTGACCCGCTCGTAGCCGGCGTCCTCGATCGCGGCCGCGAGCTCCTCGGTGACCTCGGTATTGGCCTCGCAGATCACCGTTCCCTCGAGCGGGTCGACGACGTCCTCCGAGACGACGCGGCCGACCAGGCGGTCGCGCAGCTTCTCCAGCACCTCGCCGCCCTCGGTGATCGCGGTGACGTAGATGCCGTGATCGGTGCCGCAGTCCTCCTCGGTGATGATCACGTCCTGCGACACGTCGACGAGGCGGCGCGTCAGGTAGCCGGAGTCGGCGGTCTTGAGCGCCGTGTCGGCCAACCCCTTGCGGGCGCCGTGGGTCGAGATGAAGTACTGCAACACCGACAGCCCCTCGCGGAAGTTGGCCGTGATCGGGGTCGGGATGATCTCGCCGGACGGCTTCGACATCAGACCGCGCATCCCGGCGATCTGGCGGATCTGCTCCTTCGAGCCGCGGGCGCCGGAGTCGGCCATGATGAAGATCGGGTTGGGCTCGCCCGACGCTTCCGCGCGGCGCCGCATCTCGCGGAACATCTCGTCGGAGACCTTCTCGGTGACGCGGTGCCAGATGTCCACGATCTTGTTGAGGCGCTCGCCCGCGGTGATGACGCCGCCGGAGCGCTGCCGCTCGACCTCCTCGACCTCCTTGAGCGCGCTGTTGATCAACCCCTCCTTCGCGGCCGGCACGATCATGTCGCCGGCGCCGATCGAGATCCCGGCGAGGGTCGCCCAGGTGAAGCCCAGGTTCTTGAGGGCGTCGAGCAGGCGCACCGTGACTTCGTGCCCGAAGCGCAGGTAGGTGAACGAGACCAGGCTCTGGAGGCCGCCCTTCTTGAGCTGCCCGTTGACGAACGGCAGCTCGGTCGGCAGCGCGGAGTTCAAGATG
>JAJYGM010000786.1 GCA_021785095.1 Actinomycetes bacterium | reverse complement strand
GCTGATCGAGGCGGGCTTCGACGCGAGGTACGCGACGGTGCCCGTCGAAGAGTTCCCCTGGCATTGTCTCAGCCCCGAGGTCGCCACGGCCTACACGGACCTGCTGCGACGCACCTACTCCAACGCGAAGTCGCGCGAGAACCTGGTGGGGGTCGTGCGACGGCTGATCCGTCACTCAGCGGCGGCCGGGCTGATGAGCGTCGCGCACCGAGAGCGCCTGCTGGCCTGCCTTCCGGTCCCGGGATCGCCCACGCGCGGCGCGGGGCGTGAAATCTCCCTCGCCGACATCCGTCGTCTGCTTAACACGAAGAGCGCCGCGAGCGAGCGCCTTGACGTGCGCGACAGGGCGCTGATCGCGGTCTTCCTTTCCACCGGCCTGCGCGTCTCGGAGGTCAGCGAGATCGACATGGGCGACGTCACGATGAGCCAGGACGGGGGAGCGAGTTTCTCCGTGCGCTCCAAGGGCGGGCGTCGACGCGGCGTCTGGCTGGCACCAAGCGCCACGGAACTCCTCGCCGCGTGGCTGAAGGTGCGCGGCGATCACCCGGGCGCCGTCTTTGACTCGGCGGCCCGCCCGGGAAGGGCCCTGACCCCGGGTGGCGTCTCCCAACTCCTGGAACGCCGGGCGAGGGCAGCGGGGATCAGCGAGCGCTTCACGAGTCACGACCTGCGGCGCACCTTTGCCACGCGGGCCCTTCGTGACGGCGTCGACCCCTTTACGGTCCAGCGCCTGCTCGGGCACGTCAACGTGCAGACCACCCTCATCTACGACCGGCGCACCGAGCTCGAGGACCGCGAGGTCCTCCTGCGCCTCGACGTCACCTTCCTGGAGCGGCGGCGCCGCACGGGGGGTGAGCAGTGAGCGGGGCGCTGCGCTCGGTCACCGACGGGGACGCCCAGCGAGCCGCGGCCATCGCGTCGTGGCTCGCGGGCTTCCCGGCGGCCACCTCGCGACGCTCGATGGCCTCGGCGCTGCGCGCGATCGTGCGGGCCTTCGAGGGCCTCGATCGGCGCGCACCGGTCAACGTCGAGCTCTTCGCGTGGGAGGCCCTCGACCTGCCCGAGTTCTTCGACGTAGTAGAGCAGCGCCTCGTCGACCGATACGGCCGCGAGCAGTCGGTCAAGTACGTCCTGGCCATGCGCTCGCTCCTGCGACACCTGGCGCTCCGGGGCGTGGCGGACTTCGAGCTGGCGATGCAGGTCCTCGAAGGCTCCAAGGTCCACCGGGTCGCGAGCGATCCGAAGTCACTGGCATTCGATGCGGCGGACCTGTTCCGCATCCTCCAGTGCTGTCGATACGATGCGAGCCCTGCTGCCGGACTGCGCGACCTGGCGATGATCTCGCTCGCCGCGACGACCGGCGCGCGACGCCGCGAGCTCGTCGGAATCGCGATGGTGGATCTCGATCTCGAGCGTGGAGAGGTGCTGCTCCACGTGAAGGGTGGTGGTCGACGGGTCGCCGTTCTTCACCGTGCGACAGCGGATCATCTGAGGCGTTGGATCGCAGTCCGAGGCGATGAAGACGGGCCCCTCTTCCCAGGACTGCGCCGCGGTGGCCATCTCACGGCGGTTGCCGTCTCCGACCACCAGTTCTGGAAGCGACTGCGGCACCGCAGTGAGGAGGTGGGGCTTGATCCGCCGCTCGCGCCTCATGATCTGCGGCGGTGGTTCGTGACGTCATTGCTCGACAGCGGTGTCGACGTATTCCAGGTCGCCAGGCTGGTGGGCCACGCGCGCGTCCAGACCACCCTGCGCTACGACAGGCGACCCCTGCAGCGCCTGAGAGAGGTTGTCGACCGCCTCGGGGTTCCGCTCTTCGACGAACTCGAGAAAGAGGTTGAGTAGGGAGTAGCCGCGCCTCGACGCCACTGGCGGAGGGCGAAATGCAGGTGGGTCGGCCTGCGGGAATCCACCCCCTGTGAGAGTGTCCAGGTAAGCTGGCCCCGTGAGCCGCCCCACCTTCACCTTCGTTGACCTGTTCGCCGGGATCGGCGGATTCCACGCCGCGCTCAGCGCTCTCGGCGGCCAGTGCGTCTACGGCGTCGAGATCGACCCGGCCGCGGCGGCGGTCTACCAGCGGAACTGGGGCATGGACATTCTGGGCGACATCACCGAGGACGCCAATGACGCCGTGATGCGCGTGCCTCGGCACGACGTCCTGTGCGCGGGTTTCCCCTGCCAGCCCTTCTCGAAGAGCGGAGCCCAGCGGGGGATGGAGGAGACTCGTGGGACTCTCTACTGGAACATCCTCAAGATCATTCAGGTGCGCCGTCCGGCGGTCGTCCTTCTCGAGAATGTTCGCAACCTCGCTGGACCGCGACATCAGCACGAGTGGGATGTGATCATTGACACGCTGCGGATGGAGGGCTATCGCGTCGCTGATGAGCCAGCGGTGTTCTCGCCCCACCTCCTGCCGCGAGAGCGTGGCGGGCGACCCCAGGTGCGCGAGCGGGTCTTCATCACCGCAACCCGGCTGCCTAAGCGCCGGGGATTCGAGCTCGAGGCCGATCCCGTGGCCGACAACCGGCCCGTCGGCGGCTGGGACCCCAAGGCCTGGAGCCTCGAGGACGACCTGCCTCTGGACCCAGATCACGAGGTCGAGGGATGCGAGTTGAGCGATGCCGAGCGACTCTGGATTGACGCGTGGGACGACTTCGTGCAGCTCATGTGGGAGGAGCGTCAAGGTCGCCGCCTGCCCGGCTTCCCGCTCTGGGCCGACAACTGGGTGAAGCCGTCGTCACTCAGCCCGGAGGATCTCGCCCTTGAGCCGAAGTGGAAGGCGGACTTCATCGTGAAGAACGCGAACTTCTACGCCGAGTATCGCGGCGTGATCGACAAGTGGGTGAAGCGCTGGGGTGTCTACACAGAGGCCTTCCCGCCGTCGCGACGCAAGCTCGAGTGGCAGGCCCAGGACACTCCGCGGCTCTGGGACACGGTGATGCACTTTCGCCCCTCAGGGATCCGGGCCAAGCGTCCCACCTACCTGCCGGCGCTGGTGGCGATCACGCAGACCAGCATCGTCGGCAGTCGAGAGAGACGCCTCTCGCCCCGTGAGGCAGCGCGCCTACAGGGACTGCCCGAGTGGTTCGACTTCGGCGAGCAGCGCCCGGCGGCGACCTACCGTCAGCTCGGCAACGGGGTCTCAGTAGGTGCCGTCTGGCACATACTGCGTCGCCACGTTGAGAGGGATCAGGACGTGCTCAAGATCACGCGGCCGCGACTTCTCGAGGCGGTGCTGGACGCGCCGGACAGCCCTGACGAGGTGCTGGAGGCGATGGGACCCGAGCGCAAAGAATCGGTCGCCTAGATCTCTGGGCGCCAGCCTCGCTGAAGTCGGGGGAAGTCGCTGAAGATGTCCAAGGAGACCGCGTCGGAGGCGACACGCGTGGCGGGGACGTCGGGCTTCTTCGGGATCGGCGCGCTGATCAACCACTCGGGGTGCGCCTCCCACCACTGTCTCAGGAGCCGGCCCGAGATCTGGAGGGCGTCGCTCGTCGGATTGAGGAACTCTGCACCAAAGAGAGGGTCCGTGTAGCCGATCCCGACCTCGGCCATGACGAAGATGGTGGCGGTCGTCCAGCGATCTCGCAGGTCCCGCTCCGGGTCCGAGCCGCGAACGTTGACCAGGTTGTGCATGCCATTGGTAGTGGCGAAGACGCCCTTGATCGAGATGCCTGCCCCGTTCGGGCCGTCCAACTCGAGGTCGTATCCCTGGTTCTGCTTGCCGGCGTTCTGAACGTCGAGGCCAAGGTCGCGCGCCGAGGCGCCGATGATCTGCTCGACGACACCGCCGACGATGAAGCGGTTCTCCCAGACGCTGGTGTTGTAGCGGGTGAGCACGGCGTCGATGGCGGCCACGAGCTCTCGGAGAAGAACGGGGTCGCGCTCGATGGCCTCCTTGTAGAGCAGGTAGAAGGCACGCTCGCTCGAGAACTGCTGGTTCTCTGCCGACAT
>JAJYGM010000609.1 GCA_021785095.1 Actinomycetes bacterium | reverse complement strand
CTCGGCCGCCGCACGCTCGAGTGCGGCCAGCAGCCGGCGGCCGACGCCGAGACCACGCGCGCCGCGCTCCACCCACAGGTGCTTCACCTCGGCGATCGAGCTGGTGAGCGGCCGAAGCACGCCGCAGCCGACGGCGCTCCCCCGCTCGCGGGCGACCAGGGCGATGCCCCCGGCTCGGATCGCCTCGGCGCGTAGGAGGTTCGACGCGTCGTAGCCCTCGGGAAAGCGCTCGGCGAGCTCGTCAGCGTATGCGAGCAAGCAGCGGCGCAGATCCGGGGAGCCGGGGTCGACCTCCTCCACGCCGACGTCGGCGCTGCGAAGCAGCCGGTAGGCGGCATCGAGGTGGCAGAGGAGCTCGGTGCGTCCGGACGGCCCGAGCGGTGCGACGAGCGCTTCGGCGAGGGCGTCCGATCGCGCGTCGAGCTCGTCCAGCTCCCGGACGCCCGATGCGGTCGGCTTCGCCCGGCGGGCACGCCCGTCGGAGGGGTCGGCGACGACGTCGACGAGGCCTTGGCGTTCGAGCGACCGCAGCAGGCGCGAGAGGTACCCGGAGTCCAAGCCGAGACGACGCCGAAGGTCGTGCACCCCGCGCCCGTTCCGCCCGATCTCGAAGAGGAGGCGAGCCTCTGCGAGAGGCCGCCCCTGATCGAGATGGCGCGCGCTCAGCACGCCGATGCGCTGCGTGTAGTAGCGGTTGAACCGCCGTACGACCTCTTTGCTGTCCTGCACGCCTGAAAGATACCAGACTTTGGTCAGATACTGCCCGGACAGCCGATCGGAGGCGCCTCTTGCAGAGCAGCCTCATACCGCTGCGGATCGCAGTCTTCCCGGGCCGCCGGTGGGATGATCCCAGCCGAGCGGCGGACGCCCGTCTCGTCGCATCGCCGTCACGGCAACGCGCATCTGAGAAAGGACGACCCATGAGCGAACGGCAGCAATCTGGGCCTGTGAAGGTGCACCGGCACATGCGGAACGCCATCAGCCTGAAAGGGATGCGCAGCGACATCGAGAGAGCCGACGGCATCAACGCCAAGTTCGCCGTCTTCCTCACCAACATGGTGGGCTCGATGTGGTGCGCCTACGTCTTCGCGGCCGTCGCCTTCCTCGGGCTGCCTGCGGCGCTCAAGCCCGGCGGCGAAGGTCTGGTCGCGTGGATCGCCCAGACCTTTCTCCAACTCGTGCTGCTGTCGGTCATCATGGTCGGCCAGAACGTGCAGAGCGAGGCGAGCGACGCACGCGCCCAGCGCACCTACGACGACACCGTGGCGATCCTCGACCGGCTCGACGTCCACACGGCAGGCGGCATCAAGGACCTCGCCGATCGCCTGGAAGAGCTCGCGCGGGCGCTCCGCTCTCCCGCCGGCCCGAGCACCCTGCCCGCGTAGCTACGCTGGAGCAGTGGGAACGTCGATGCGGAGCTGGACCAGCCGGCGCCGGCCGGCCGGGTTCCTCGGCGGGGCCCTGTTCCTGGCCGGGGTGCTCGTCGTGCTCGTGACGCTCGCGTTCGTCGCTGCCCTGGGATTGGTCGTGTTGGCGCTGGTGGGGGTGTCGATCGGCGTCGACCGCCTTCTCGCTCTGCTCGTGCCGGCCTACCGGCGCCGTCGTCGCGGGCGGTCCCTCACCGTGCCGGCAGGTCTCGTCCGCATGGTGCGCTTCGGCTCCGCTCCAAGAGAAGTGGTCGAGGTTCGCTCCTACGAGCTGCCCCGCGACGCACGGACGACCGCACGCCATTCGTAGGCTCGGCGCCCGGACGAAGGAGGAGCGAGTGGTGGAACCACTGGAGGCGCATCGACGAGCCCAAGACGCGTTCGCGCACGTGCTGTCGGGCGTGAGCGACGACCAGCTCGACGCGTCCACGCCGTGCACCGAGTGGCGGGTGCGCGACCTCGTCGCTCACGTCATCGACGGCAACCGTCGCACGGCGACCGGCGCGGCCTCGCATTCGCCCCGAGACGAGGACACCGCCGGGTTCGTCGCGCTGCACGCCGAGTCGGCCGCGGCGGCCGATGCAGCTTTCGCGGCTCCCGACGGCCTCACTCGCACTTACGAGTTTCCGCTGGGCGCGGTGCCCGGATCGAGAATGATCGGCATGCGCACCACCGACGTGCTGACGCACGCGTGGGACCTCGCGAGGGCGACGGGACAGCCCACCGACGCCCTCGACGGGGAGCTCGCGACCGAGCTCCTGGCCGCGTCGCGTGATCGCATACCCGCGGAATTCAGGGGCCCGGGTAAGCCCTTCGACGACGAGCAGCCGTGCGAACCCGACGCGTCGGCGAGCGATCGGCTCGCGGCATTCCTCGGCCGACGGCAGTCCTGACGCCGGGGCGCCGGCTTCAGGTCCGGGCGGTCACCACGAGGACGCCCCGGGAGAGGCGCAGCTGTCCGTCGTGCACCTTCTCCCGCAGGGCGGCGGTCACGCTTTCGAGCGCCTCGGCCCTCGTGGCCTCGTCCGCTTCCATCAGCGCCTCCCGGGCGGCGCCCATGCGCAGGGCGACGTCGGCGTAGTCGGGCAGGTCGCCTTCGGGAGCGCTGATCACGTCGTTGTGGGGCACGACCTCGATGTCGGCGAACCCGGCCGCGGCGAGGATCTCGTGCACCCGATCGGCGTCGCACAGCGAGAACGGGCCCGGTTGGCCAGGCTCGGGCAACGCGGGAACAGAGCCCGTGACGGACGTCACCGCCATTCCCGGGACGAGCATCCACTCGTTGGCCGTCACGTTCTGCCAGCACACGAATCCCAGGGTCCCGTCCGCCTTCAGGGCCCTGCGTACGTTCGAGAAGGCCGCGACCGGATCGGCGTAGAACATCACGCCGAAGCGGGAGAACGCCCTGTCGTAGGCGTCGCTGCCGAGATCGTGGGACTGGACGTCGGCGTGCACGAAGCTCGCGTTTCGCACACCTTCTTCGGCCGCGCGCTGGCGTGCCCTGTCGAGCATCTCGGCGGCGATGTCCACCCCGAGCACCGATCCGTGCGGTCCGACGCGGCGAGCGAGCTCGACCGTCGTCGGGCCGGTTCCGCAGCCGAGGTCGAGCACCCTCTGTCCGGGTCGAACGTCCAGGCAGTCGATCGCCCTGCGGCCCGGTTCCCCGGCAATCCCCTCCTGGTGGTGCTCGATCTCGACCCAGGTGGGCGCCACCGACGCCCAGAACTCGGCCTGCTCCGCGTTGGCGACCATGGCGACACCGTACTCCCCACCCTGCAAACCCAGATCGTCGTGCCGGCCGGATGGAATCCGCCCGGAGCCCAGCCGAGGCTCGGAACCCGACGCTCAGGTCCCGGCACGGCCGGCCGGCGGCACGGCCGACAGCACGGCCGGCGGCACGATGCGAGCGGGCACGGGACCGCTATGCGCGCGTCGAGCAGTGAGCAGCCCCGACCACGACGGAGATCACCATGCCGGGGGACGTGTGGTAGAGGAGGATCCGCACGTAGCCCGAACCGTCCGTCTCACCGCTCCAGGTGTCGCGGGCATCCGACGCGGTCGCTTTCGTGTGCGGCTCGTCGGAATGGACGGAGACGTAGTAGTCGCCCGGGTATCCGTCATCGGCCGCTGCGGCCCTGGCACTGCACGAGGCAGCCCCGTGACGTCCGGTCGTCGGCGCTGTACGCCACGGGGTGGACCCGGAGAAGTCCCGCTCGAGAACGGCCGCGAGCCCTCCGACGATCGACCGCTCCCGGGTGATGAGCCCGAGCTCGCGGTTGGACAAGAGCGACGCGGAAGAGAAGTTCTCCGATCCCAGGAAGGCCGACGCGTCCTGGGTGCCGGGGTCTTCGACGATCACCTTCGCGTGGATGTAGAGCCCCGGGTCGCCGGGGTACGTCCCCACTCTCGCGCCGGCTGCGACCAGCGCGTCGAAGGCCCACGCGTACCGGGATGTGTCGTTCATGATCACGTGCACGGCGACGCCGCGGCGCGCCGCCTCGAGGAGCGCGCGGGCGTCTGCGGGATCG
>JAJYGM010000517.1 GCA_021785095.1 Actinomycetes bacterium | reverse complement strand
TCCGCCACACCTGGGACGGGGAGCGCTTCAGGGTCGTTGCCGTCGGGGACAGCTCTCACGGTCAAGGCGGACACACCTCCGGTGACGGCGCTTCAGGATGCCTACGATGCCCCTATCAGCCCGGTGACGGTGGCCGGAGCGGCTGAGGCACACGTGCCTGCGGGGTACGTGTGCCTCTCACTCGCCTCGGGGTCGTTCAGCTCGACCGCTGTCGCGTCCGTGGCTGTGAGCGCCGGGAACGGTGCAGCTGGTCCAACGGTCACGTACCAGGACGAGGCGGCGACGGGGGCGGTCGTTGCGGAGTTCCAGGTGAGCAAGGCGTCGACGACTGAAGACAAGTACACCGTCTCGGGACTCGCTGTCGATGCGTCGACAGCTGCGGGCCCCGTGACCGTGAAGGCGGTGGACGGGACGGCCGCGTCCTGCGCGCACGACACGTCGGTGGTCGGCCAGGCGATCGCCTTCGACGTCGCGCCGACACCGGTCGCCCGGATCTTCGGCGGGACAGCTGATGCGACCGCGGCAGTGGAGCTCGAGCACCAGTTCGACGGCCAGGGCACAGACTGCCCGGGGAGGCCGGGGGCGCGACCTGTCGTGCTCGCGACGGACGCGACGTTCCCGGACGCGCTGGCAAGCGCCTACCTGGCAAGCTCCCTCGGCACCGGCGAGCTGCTGACGCCTACCGGCGCGTTGTCGTCCGCCACGGTGAACGCGATCCGCGTCGAGGGGATCACCCAGGTGTACATCGTCGGGGGTCCCCTCGCGGTGAGCACAGCAGTGTCGCAGCAGCTGGAGTCCATGCTCGCGTACGACTGCGGCGGCTCGACCCCTCTCACATCGGCGGGGCCCGTCCACGTCGAGGTGATCCGCATCGCAGGCCCCACCGAGTACGACACCGCTCAGTGGATCGCCGAGTACCCGCCAGCCGCCACAGTGGGCTCTTTGGACGTACCGGGCGCCTACGTCGGGACGGACCGGACAGGTGGCAGCGGCCGCTACAACGACACCTCCGGCAATGCGTCGCCCGCGCCGGCGACTTCGTCGACACTTCCGACGGCCATCGTGGCCGACGGCCGTGAATTCCAGGACGCGGAGGCAGCGAGCGCGCTGTCGTACGCGGACCGGCTCCCGATCCTGCTGACGACACCCACCACCCTTTCGCCGCAGGTCTCCTCGGCGATCAGCGACCTGGGGATCAAGCAGGTGATCGTCATGGGCGGACCGCTCGTGGTCTCCGACAACGTCGTCTCCTCGCTCGAGTCGACGGGGGTCTCCGTGCTGCGCATCGCAGGGCAGGACGCCGCGGACACGGCGGCGCAGCTTGCGGACTTCGAGATGGCGCCCAAGTCCGGTCATGCGGGTGCGGGATGGACCGGGAGCGGCGCCGTGACCGTCGCGCGTGGGGACTTCTTCTCCGACGGGCTCGCGGGCTCGATCGTCGCGGCGGGAGGAGGGCGGACACACGTGCACGTGCCTGAGCCGCTCCTCTTGTGCACAAACCCGTCGACGGTGGGCCACTACCTTTCCACCTTCCTCGCCACGGCGGGCCGGGCAGGGATCGACGGGATCAGCGAGGATCGGGTCACGACGCTGACCGTCCTCGGCGGTCCCGACGCGGTGAGCCCGTCGGCTCTGGCCACAATGACCGGTGACCTCTGACCGGGGGACCGAGCGCATCGCTCAGCGTCGCTGGCCGAGGACCTCTCGTAGGCGGATCCGGTGCCCGGTGCGCAGTACGGCTCTCTCGTAGACGACCGCAGCGAGGCGGGCGACCACGACGGTGCTCCCGATGCACAGGACCACGGCCAGGAGGAACTCCCACCACGTGACCTCTCCCTTCGCGACCAGAAGCGGCATCTCGAACGGTGCGGTCGGGGGGAGGTAGGCAAGGACCTTCATGAGCGGCGACACCGGGCCGGGCCCCGAGCTGACGAGCCCGAGGATGTAGCCGACGATGATGGGCACGCTCAACGGAAGGCTCATGCTCTGTGCCTGGTCCTGTCGCTCCGCCATCGAGCCTGCGGCAGCGAAGACCCACGCGTAGAAGGCGTAGGCCAGGACGAGCCAGAGGAGCGACACGAAGACGACCGAGGGCGCGGTGCCCTTGAGGAGGTCCGAGCCCACGGCATCGGCGACCCCCAGCGCGAACGCCACCAGGAGCCCAGCCTGGAGCAATGCGACGAGCCCGATGCCGAGGACCTTTCCTCCGAGGAGCTGGATGGGGCGGACGGTCGCGAGCAGGACCTCGACGACCCTGCTGGCCTTCTCCTCCATGACGCCGACGAGCGTCCACGCGAGGTACTGGGTGAGCAAGATGAAGACGAAGACCAGTCCGATGACCGACGTGGCGCGGGCGGTGTCGCTTTGGTGCGGTGCCGCGCTGCGGATGGGAAGGGGTCGAGCGTGCGCGATGACAGCCGCCTGCGACACGCTCAGGCCCGCCGCGCGGAACGCATTCTCCATACCGATCGCCGTCGCGATCGCCGTCGCGGCGGCGATCGTCGCCGTCGAGGCGCCCGCGGACGCGGATGTCTCGACGAGAACGGATCGGCCCTGGTCGATCACGACTGTCACCCGACGGGTGCGCAGGGCGGCCCGAGCGTCGTAGATGTCGCGCTCGGTGGCGATGAGCCCGCGGAGCCTGGCATGAGCGAGCGCCGCGCTGACCGTGCCGCGCTCCGAAGGGCTCAGCGTGCCCACCACTCCGACATCGACCGTCGAGCGCGGCGCGCTGTGCAGGGTGGGGATGACGATCGCCGCGGCGACGACAGCGAGCAGGATCAGCGTGATCACCTTGAACAAGCGTCCGCGCAGGCGCTCGCGGACCTCGCGCGCGGCGACGAGGCCGGTGTCTCCGAGCGGGCGGCGGCTGCCGAGCGCGCGCGCGACGGCGCGGCGCGTGCTGGGTGCTCGGGATCGGTGCCGCGCGCGCACGCGCCGGAGGACCGCGAGCACGACGACGACGGCCCCAAACGCGTAGACGAGGACTTTCACGCGCGCACGGCTTCTCTGAACACCTCGGAGAGCCTGCGCCGTGCGAAGCTGAATTCGAGCACGCGCCCTGCCCGCCGGGCAGCGTCGAGGACTGCGTCGCTGTCCACGCCTGGGCGCAGGACGAGCCGGACGGTGCCCCCCTTCGCCTCCGAGATCTCGACGCCGCCGAGCCCGCGTGCCCACGACCCATCGCGGTCTCCCTCTACGCGCACGGAAAGCCGCGGCGCGCCTCCCCTCTCGAGCTCACCGACCTCCCCGCAGGCCACCACGCGGCCATGGTCGATGATCACCACCGCCTCGCAAAGATCTTCGACCAGGTCGAGCTGGTGGCTGGAGAAGAGGACGCACCGTCCTGCGTGCGCTTGCTCGGTCAGCACCTCGCCGAGCGCGTCGATCCCTGTGGGGTCGAGCCCGGCCATCGGCTCGTCGAGCACCAAGAGCTCAGGATCGTGCGCGAGGGCTGCGGCGAGCTGCACTCGCTGCTGGTTGCCATGGGAGAGCGCCTCGACCTTGCTCGAGGCTCGGTCGGCGACGTCGAGTCGTTCCAACCAGTGCGCGGCCGCCGCGTCGGCCCCACGGTTGCTCAGCCCGTGAAGACGCCCGAGGTAGCGGACTTGGTCGCCGACGAGCATGCCTGGGTACAGGCCGCGCTCTTCGGGCATGTAGCCGAACCGCCTCCGACCCGCCGCTTCGACCACGGCGCCGTTCCAGCGCACGGTGCCGCGGTCGAGCTCGGTCAACCCGAAGATCGCTCGCATCGCGGTGGTCTTGCCTGCGCCGTTGGGCCCGAGGAACCCCGTGACCCGTCCGCGTGCCACCGTGAAGGAGAGGTTGTCGAGCGCGACGATGCTGCCGAAACGCCGTGAGAGCCCGACAAGCTCGAGGGGGCCTTCCATCGTTGCGAGGCTAGGTCGCCACGGCTGTCAGAGCGCAGAGAACGGCGCGCCGTGTCCAGGGACGATCAA
>JAJYGM010000656.1 GCA_021785095.1 Actinomycetes bacterium | reverse complement strand
TACCACCACCACGGTGCGGTACGGGAACGCGCCCTTGCCGGCCTTGGCATCCGGGTGCTTGTCCTTCCAGGCCTTGCGGTGCTTCTCGATCGCCTTGTCGATGGCACCTTCGTCTGCGAGCTTGCCGGTCTTTTTGATCTGATCGAGCAGGTCGGCGTGGTTCGCCCGCATGTGTGCCCGCAACTCCCTCTCGAAACGGCGCACGTCGTCGACCGCGATGTCGTCCACATGGCCGTGCGTCCCGGCGAAGATGACGACGACCTGCTCCTCCACCGGGATCGGGTCGTTGAGCCCCTGCTTCAAGAGCTCGGTGAGGCGGTAGCCGCGGTCGAGCT
Organism: Actinomycetes bacterium; assembly: GCA_021785095.1. The sequence continues at coordinate 3,630 of JAJYGM010000656.1, read as the reverse complement.
GCGCCTGGGAGACCTTGTCGAGCTCCGACCCGAACGTCGCGAACGCCTCGAGCTCGCGGAACTGGGCGAGGTCGATCTTGAGGGTCCCCGAGACGTCGCGCATCGCCCGCACCTGAGCGGCGCCGCCCACCCGGGAGACCGAGTTGCCGACGTTGATGGCAGGGCGGACGCCCGAGTAGAAGAGGTCGGTCTCGAGGAAGACCTGGCCGTCGGTGATGGAGATGACGTTGGTGGGGATGTAGGCGGAGATGTCGCCGGCTTTCGTCTCGATGATGGGGAGCGCCGTCAGGGAGCCGCCGCCCATCTCGTCCGACAGCTTCGCCGCCCGTTCGAGGAGCCGGCTGTGGAGGTAGAAGACGTCGCCTGGATAGGCCTCACGGCCGGGAGGCCTGCGCAGCAGGAGCGACAGCTGGCGGTACGCCTCGGCCTGCTTGGAGAGGTCGTCGTACACGATGAGCGCGTGCTCGCCGCCCTCCATCCAGTGCTGGCCCATCGCACAACCGGCATAGGGGGCGAGGTACTTGAAGGGTGCGGGCTCGGATGCCGGTGCCGCAACGATGACGGTGTACTCGAGGGCGCCGTGCTCCGCGAGCGTGGCAACGGTCTGCGCGACGGTCGACCCCTTCTGGCCGATGGCGACGTAGATGCACTTCACGCCCTCTCCGCGCTGGTTGATGATCGAGTCGACGACGACGGTCGTCTTCCCCGTCTTGCGGTCGCCGATGATGAGCTCGCGCTGGCCGCGTCCGATCGGCGTCATGGCGTCGATGGCCTTGATGCCGGTCTGGAGCGGCTCTTTCACCGGCTGGCGCTTCACGATGCCCGGCGCCTGGATCTCGAGCCGGCGATCGGCGACGTTCGAGAGGGGGCCCTTGCCGTCGATCGGCTGACCGAGCGGGTTCACGACGCGCCCGAGCAAGCCGTCGCCGACGGGCACCGAGAGGATGCGTCCCGTCGCCCGCACCACCTGTCCCTCTTCGAGGGAGTCGACGGATCCGAGCACGACCGCGCCGATGGTCTCCTCGTCGAGGTTGAGGGCGAGGCCGACGGTGCCGTCCTCGAACTCGAGCAGCTCGTTCACCTGCGCATTCGGCAGCCCGGTGACCCGCGCGATCCCGTCGCCGACTTCGGCGATGCGCCCTACCTGCTCCGCCTTCACCTCGGGCGTGAAGTCGGAGATGTGGCGCTGGAGCGCCGCTTCGATGTCGTCTGGGGAGATCAGGAGCTCTGACATTGGCTGGTGTTCCTTGTCGGTCGGAATGGACGGTCGATCGTCAGGTCTGTTCGTCTGTCTCTTTGATGATCAGGTCGTCGGCTGGACGAGCACGTCGCGAAGCTGGTCGAGCCGGTGGCGGAGCGTGCCGTCGATCACCGTGTCCCCGACCGAGACCCCGATGCCGCCGAGGACGGAGGGGTCGAGGACGACGCGTAGCTCGATGTTCCGCCGGGTTCTGCGAGAGAGGGCTCGCGTCAGGCGGTCCCTCTCATCGTCGTCGAGCTCGACCGCGGCCCGCACCTCGGCCACACGCCGCCCACGCTCGAAGGCCGCCAGCTCGACGAGGTAGTCGAGGGCGCCAACGAGGTCGCGGGCACGTCCGCAGCGGACGACGTACTGGGTGAGCTGGAGCGTCTCGGGCCGGACCTTCCCCGAGAGCAGCGACTCGAGCACAGCCAAGCGCTCTGCCAACGGCGTCTGCGGGTTCCCGAGCGCCCCCCGCAGGTCCGGGTACTGCTCGCTCACGCGAGCGAAACGGAACAGCTCGTCCTCGATCTCGTCCACCTCCTCCTGGTCCTCGAGGCATTCGAAGGTCCGCTCGGCGAAGCCGCGCAAGCGCTCCAGCGCACCCGAGCGGCCGATCGGCGGTTCGGCCACCACGTGGCTGCCCGCCTCCGCCCGGTGTGACCGGTCGGCTGCGAGGTTGGCGAGCTGCTCGTACGTCTTCGGCAACTCGGTCGCCCGTTCGTAGATCACGGGGAACGTAGCGAGCGCGACGACCTCCGGGCGGGCTCGGGACTCGAGCAGGTCGACGAGCACGTCGGCTCGTGCCGAGCTCTGGATGGAGCCATCCGTCAGTGCGAACCGGAGCCGGTCCGAGGCGACGACGAGCCGGGTGAGCGCGTCGAGGTTGGAGACGACCTCGCCGAGGGCGTCGTCCCGATCCGCCGCGTCGAAGACCGCGGCGGCGTAGCCACGGACGAGCTCGAGCATCAGGCGCCGTTCCCGCTCGACTGGGCGGCCGCGATGGCCTCGTCGACGAGCGCACGGTGCCGCTCGTCGTCGAGCCCGGCACCGACGACGCGCTCGGCCGCTCGCAGGACCAGGTCGCCGACCTGGTTCATGACCTCGTCCCGGGCGCGCTGGCGCTCGAGCTCGATCTCGGACTGTGCCGAGGCGACGAGCCGTTCGTACTCGTCCTGGCCGCGCCGGCGGCCCTCTTCCCTCATCTGGTCTGCCAGCTGGCTCGCCTGATCCACGATCTGCCGGGCCTCGTTGCGAGCCGCCTCGAGCGCCTCACGACGCTGCTGCGCCAGCTCTCCCGCCTCGCGACGTGCTTCCTCGGCGGCCTGGATGGCGTTGCGGATGGAGCCCTCGCGCTCGCTCATCGCCTTGCGCAGCGGTGGCAGCACGTACTTCGCGATGAAGCCGAGCACGAGCAGGAACGCGATCAGCTCCAGGACGAACGTGAAGTTCGGCAAGAGGAACAGGCTCGCGACCATCGTGTGGGCAGCGGGTCCGATCACACCAAGCATCGGTGCGGCCTCGCCTACTTCTTGTAGAGGACGAAGGCGAAGAGGATCATGAACACGAGGTTGATGAAGTACATCGCCTCACAGAGACCGACGACGATGAACATCGTCGTGTAGAGGCGACCCTGCGCCTCGGGCTGCCGGGCGATGCCCGCGATCGTCTGGCTACCGGCAAGACCGTCGCCGATGGCAGCGCCGATAGCGCCGCCGCCGAGCGCCAGTCCGCCGCCGATGAAGGCCCCGGCGGAGCTGATCGCAATGTCGTGCGTCGAGGCTGCTGCTGGCATGGTGGGTCATCTCCTGGTGTTGGTAGGGACGAGTGAGAGAAGCGGGTGAGCACCTCGGCGCGCGGTGCTCAGTGACCTCCGGATATCGCCGAGTCGAAGTACAAGAGCGTGAGCAGGGTGAAGATGAAGGCCTGGACCGGGCCGACGAAGAGGCCGTCGAACAGCTTCCAGATGAAGTCGAGCAGTGGGATCGGGAGGACGAACTTCGCCGGCATGTCGGCGATGAGGACCAGCATGATGCCACCGGCGAAGATGTTGCCGAAGAGCCGGAGGGCGAGCGTGAGGGGCTTCGCGATCTCCTCGACGACGTTGATGAGGAAGAAGGCCGGGTTCGGCTTCAGGTAGTGCGAGATGTAGCTGCGGAGGCCGCTCTTCCTGATCCAGGTGATGTGGACGAGGACGATCACGAGGATCGCGAGCGCAGCCGTCAGGTTGATGTCGCCTGTCGGCGCCGGGAGCAGCTGGTGATGACCGGGATAGGTCGTCGGGAGCATCTCGAGCCAGTTGCACAGCAGGATGAAGATGAACAGCGTCACGCAGAGCGGGATGATGAACAGCCCGCGCTCGCCCATGGTCGAGCGCACCTGGTTCTCGA
>JAJYGM010000728.1 GCA_021785095.1 Actinomycetes bacterium | reverse complement strand
GGTCGAGGTCGTGGTCGAGGTCGTGGTCGGCGCCGTTGTGGTGGGCGCCGCACCGACGGGGCCGCCTGATCCGCGTTCGTGCTCCCACGTGTAGACGAAGTCGGCCGCAGTGACGGGGGTGCCATCGGACCAGACCGCGCTCGGGTTGATGGAGTAGACGACGGTCTCGGGGCTCGTGCTCTGCAGCTCCGCCTGGGTGATGAGGGCGGAGTTGTAGACGGCCTGGCCATCCGAATTGACGATGAACGCGCTCGGCAGGACCGATTCGAGGAGCAGGCGGTCTGCCCACGTGTCACCCGATGCGGTGTCCGGGTTGCAGCCGGTCGGCGCCTGGTCGATGCCGACCGTCATCGTCCCACCTGTTCCTGGAACCCAGGCGCTTGTCGTGGTCGTGGTGGTCGCAGATGTCGTGGTGGTCGTGGTGGTCGTGGTCGCGCCGGCGACGTGTCGCGCGGAGGCTGCAGCCCCTCCGCCGTTCACTGCGCCCAGCACGCCGACGCCAGCGGCGAGCGCGACCGTCGCCGCCAGGGACGCCGCCCGGCGCGCAAAGCCCGGGCCGCTGCCCGGGCAGGTCACTGCAGCCTGAGGTCCAGCGTGAGCGTCGTGAGGGCGAAGACGACCGCCACCGTCACCGTGATGCGGTCGAGGTTCCGTTCGACCACGGTGGAGCCGGAGGCAGCCGAGCCGACGCTGCCGCCGAACATGTCCGACAGGCCGCCGCCCTTCCCGCTGTGCATGAGGATGAGGAAGACGAGCCCGACGGCCGACAGCACCTCGATGATGATGTACAGCCAGGTCAGCACGGAGGCAGCTCCTTCACGACACACGTGCCCGCTCGATCGCGCGACGCCGGTCGCGCGACGGCCGAAACGGTAGCAGGCCGCTCATCGCCGGAGGAGTCGTGCCCTGGTCGGCGCCTCCAGCGCCGCGAGCTCAACCCATTCGGCGCCCGGCGGCGGGGCGGCTGGCCCGGATGATCTCGACGAACCCGGCGGCGTCCAGGCTCGCACCCCCGACGAGGAGGCCGTCGACGTCGGGCTCGGCCATCAGGTCGGGCGCGTTCTCCGGGTTGACGGAGCCGCCGTACTGGACTCGCATCGACGTCGCGGCGTCTGCGCCGGAGAGCTCGGCGACCTTCTCGCGTACGAAGAGGCAGGCGTCCTCGGCGTCGACGGCGGTCGCCGCGCGACCCGTGCCGATCGCCCAGATGGGCTCGTAGGCGACGACCAGCCCTGCGACGTGCGCGCCGTCGAGCTCCCGCAGCGCCGCCTCGAGCTGCGAGGAGAGGCGCGTCTCGGTGCGTCCGGCCGCGCGTTCCTCCTCGGTCTCGCCGACGCAGAGGATGGGGGTCATGTCGTGCTGCAGGACGGCGCGCAGGGTGGCAGCGACCAGCTCGTCGCTCATCCCGAAGTGCTGGCGACGCTCGGAGTGGCCCACGATGACGTAGCGGACGCCGAGGCGGGCCAGCATCTGGGGGCTCACCTCCCCGGTGAATGCGCCGCGGTCGTGGTCGTTGCAGTGCTGCGCGCCGAGGGCGACGGGGATCGACTCCCCCTCGACGAGCGTCTGCACGGTGCGCAGGTCGGTGAACGGCGGGTGGACCGACACGTCCACCTGTGCGACGTCTTCCGGTTTCATGCGAAGGCCGAGGTCGCGCATGGTGTGCAGCGCCTCGATGTGGTCGTGGTGCATCTTCCAGTTGCCGCTCACGAGCGGTCGGCGCGGACCAGCGGGGGTCATCGTGGGCACCGGCTCACGAGCCCGGGGCGTTCGGCGCCGCGCGCAACGCTGCGAGCCCCGGGAGGTCCCCCTTCTCCAAGAGCTCGAGCGAGGCGCCGCCGCCCGTCGAGAGGAAGTCGATGTGCCCGGCGAGCCCGAGATGCTCGAGCACGCTGACGCTGTCGCCGCCACCGACCACGCTGAAGCCGGGCGAGGACGCCACGGCCTCCGCCACCTTCCGGGTGCCGAACGCGAACCGCTCGTCCTCAGCGACGCCGAGCGGACCGTTCCAGAAGATGGTGGCGGCGCGTGCAAGCACGTCGCCGAGCGCGTCCGCCGTCTTCGGACCGATGTCCAGCCCCCGCCAGCCGTCGGGGATGTCCTGGTCGAAGATCCGCGGATCGGAGGAACCGGCGGCGGCACCCCCACGCCCACGGGAAACGCGCTCGGTGCCGGCGCCGAAGGGCTCTCCGCTCTGGAGGGCGACGATGTCGACGGGAAGGACGATCTCCACGCCGGAAGCGAGGAGCTTCGCGCAGGACTCCACGTGCTCGAGGTCGACGAGCGAGTCGCCGACACGATGGTTGGCGGCAGCGAGGAAGGTGAACGCCATCGCGCCGCCGACGCACAGCACGTCGACCTTCCTCGAGAGCACGTCGAGGACTCCGATCTTGTCGGCGACCTTCGCGCCGCCCACCACTGCGACGAACGGCCTTGCGGGGGACTCGACGAGGCGCCCCAGCACGTCCACCTCGCGAGCGAGCTGGCGCCCCGCCGCGCTCGGCAGGCGCGCCGGCGGACCGACGATCGAAGCGTGCGCGCGATGCGATGCGCCGAAGGCCTCGTTGACGAAGGCGTCCTGGCCCGCGACGAGCTCGTCGACGAACGCTGGGTCGTTGGCGGTCTCGCCGGGGGAGAAGCGGAGGTTCTCGAGCAGCGACACCCCGGGCACCAGCTCCTCCAGCCGCGCGCGCACCGGTCCCATGTCGAAGCGGGAGTCCGGCTTACCGTTCGGCCTGCCGAGGTGACTACATGCGGTGACCTCTGCCCCGTGCTCCATGAGCCACCGGAGCGTCGGCAGCGCGGTGCGGATCCGGAAGTCGTCCGCGACCTTGCGCCCGGCGCGGCTCTCCGGGTCGTCGGCCAGCGGCACGTTGAAGTCGACCCGCACGAGGACGCGGCGTCTGCGCACGTCGGGCAGGTCCTCCAGGAGCGGGAGCCTGGTCACGACGCAGCGCGATCCGCTGGGTGGTCGACGGAGATCACGTCGGGCGCGAGCCCTGCGGCGCGCGCCCGCCGCCGACGATCGAGATCAGGTCGACGAGGCGGTTCGAGTAGCCCCACTCGTTGTCGTACCATCCCTGGACCTTCACGAGCGTGCGCTCGGCGTCGACAGGCTGGACCATCGTGAGCGGCGCGTCGAAGATGCACGACGCCGGGTTGCCCACGATGTCGGACGACACGAGCGGCTCTTCGCTGTAGACGAGGATCCCCTCGAGGGGCGCCGACCCGGCCGCCGCCGCGAACGCCTCGTTGACCTGCTCGACCGTCACCGGAGCTCCGACGACGACCGAGAAATCGGTGATCGAGCCCACCGGGACCGGGACACGGAGGGCTTGCCCGTCGAGCTTGCCCACCATCTTCTCGATCACCTTCCCGGTGGAGCGGGCTGCACCGGTCGAGGCCGGGACGATGTTGATCGCGGCCGCACGGGCGCGCCGGAGGTCCTTGTGGGCGAGGTCGAGCAGGTTCTGGTCGTTCGTGTACGCGTGGACGGTCGTCATCAGCCCCGAGACGATGTCGAAGGCGTCGTCGATCACCTTCACCATCGGAACGAAGCAGTTGGTCGTGCACGACGCGTTCGAGACCACGAAATGGCGCGTCGGGTCGAAATCGGCGTCGTTCACCCCGACGACGAAGGTCGCGTCCGCGTCGTTGGCGGGAGCGGAGATCACCACGCGTGCAGCCCCGCCCTCGAGGTGCACCGCGGCGCCGGCCCGCGACGCGTAGCGGCCCGTCGACTCCAGCACGACGTCCGCGCCCAGCTCCTTCCAGGGGAGGTTGGCCGGGTCGCGCTCCGCGAGCACTGCGATCCGCCGGTCGTCGACGACGAGCTGGTCTCCCACGACCGCGACGCTGGCGTCGAACCGGCCCTGCGAGGAGTCACGGCGGAGAAGCTGCGCGTTCGTCTCGGCGGACGTGAGGTCGTTCAGCGCCACCACCTCGATCTCCGCCGAGCGGTCCACG
>JAJYGM010000111.1 GCA_021785095.1 Actinomycetes bacterium | reverse complement strand
CGGGTGGCGCCAGAGGAACGCCAGCTCTGCTCCGGCGGGGACGACGACCACCCCGGCTCCTGGCACCGGCTTTCGACGCGCGACCCGCGGCTTGGCTGCTCCGGCCGCGAGCTTCGAGACGAGCTTGGTCGACCCGAGCCCAACCGACGCAGGAAGCGCGACGCGACGTTGCACCAGCGCTCGCACGGCCACCCCGAGCGCGCGCTCGGCTCGGGGACCGAGCCCAGCGCGCCCACGCACTTCGAGATAGGCCTCGTCGAGACCGGCCATCTCCACCACTCCGTCGAAACTCTCGAGCGCAGCCCGCAGCTCCGCGCTCAGCTCCCGGTAACGGTCCATGCGCGGCTGGCGGACGACGGCGACCGGGCACCGGCGGAGTGCCTCGGCCATCGGCATCGCCGAACGCACGCCGTAGCCGCGCGCCTCATAGCTGGCCGACGCAACGACGCTGCGAGGTCCGCTCCCGCCGACGAGAACAGGCAGCCCTGCGAGGGCTGGGTCGTCGAGCACCTCCGCCGAGGCGAAGAAGCAGTCCATGTCGACGTGGACCACGAGTCGATCGGGGGGCGAGGCCACACTCCATCATCACCCGCTGGTGAACCCTGGCCTCGACTGCCCCCGAGCTGTGCATCCGACCGACATGGACGGGAGGGCCCCGTTGGGGGGATACGGGGCCCTCCCGCAGCAGAAACCCTACGGTCGGTCTGTGTCGAGTCGGTGAGCGGCGCGTGTCCGTTCGATGAAGCCTCTGCGACGCGCGCCAGACCCGCAGGGAGCGCCCTGGGCGCGACCCGCGACGGGCCACGCGTCTCGACTGGCCGCCCGCGCTGGCCTGTGTCCGGCTCCGCTGGCACAGGTCGTCTCCCGGCCCGGCCCGGGGTCGCTCAGGAAGGTCGGTGCTCCGCAGCGAGCTCGATGCGGCGAAACCCTTCCGCGAAGCGGACCCCCACCGCACGACCGGCCTCTGCCGCACGTTGGCGAAGCGCTGCGCCCACCCAGTCGCCCCCACCGACCTGGGTTCGGTGGCAAGCTGCTGCGGCGATCTTCGCGTCCAGGCCGGACCCGATATCCACCCAGGCATCGGGCGCGAGCGAAGCGGAGAGGAGGACCGTCGTGACGGCGTGGGGGCGTCCGGCGTCGGGAAAGTATGCCGGGCTCGCCGCGGCCGGTGCGACGGCGTCGAGGACGGCGATGCCGAGCTTGCGGTGGTCGCGATGGTTGACGTAACGACCCCCGAAGACCAACGCCTCGGGATCCGGGCAGAGCACGACGTCGGGCTCGACTGCTCGCACGATCGCCACGAGGCGATGCCGAGCTTGCGGTGGTCGCGATGGTTGACGTAACGACCCCCGAAGACCAACGCCTCGGGATCCGGGCAGAGCACGACGTCGGGCTCGACTGCTCGCACGATCGCCACGAGTCGACGCCGCAGCCCTGGGTCGTCCTCGACCTCCCCGTCGGGGATCCCCAGCAGCTCCTGTGAGGCGACACCCAGGATCGATCCTGCGGCGGCGACCTCGCGGGCTCGCGCGACCACGAGGAGCGCAGGATCCCCCGCCGGATCCGCACACCCCTTGTCGCCGGAGGTGGCGACAACCTGGTGCACCAGCGCCCCGCGAGCCGCCCAGGTGGCGAGGGTCCCCCCGCAGGCCACCTCGGCGTCGTCGGGGTGGGCATAGATCGCGAGGGCGCGCCGGGGCACGGTGGCGAGGAGCGATCCCGCCACGGTCAGGGAGCCGTCCGCAGCGCCGTCTCGGCCCGGGCGAGGCCCTCGTCGTCGACGTCGAGATGCGTGACGAGTCGGACCAGGCCAGGCGCCACCGTCCCGGCGAGAACGCCGGCCGCCCGGAGGTGCTCGAGCAGCCGGGGCGGGGCCTCGTGCGCGACGAGGACGACGTTCGTCTCGGGGACCGGCGTCCGCACGGCCTCGCCGAAGCGCTCCACGGCCGCCGCAGCGAGCGCAGCCGCGCGCGCGTGGTCTTCGGCGAGGCGATCGATCCCACGAAGCGCAACCAGCCCTGCCGCCGCCAGCACGCCGACCTGGCGCATCCCTCCGCCCAGGATCGCCCGCTCCTCGCGAGCCGCCTCGACGACCGCCGACGGCCCGGCGAGTACAGAGCCGACCGGCGCCCCCAGCCCCTTCGAGAGGCAGCACGTCACCGTCGTAGCCGGCTGCGCCCGCTCGGCCGGGCGCTCCCCGGTGGCGACCGATGCGTTGAACAGCCGCGCGCCGTCGAGATGGAGCGGCCGCTCACCGGCAGCCGCCTGGACGGCGCCGAGCGACCCCGCCGGCCACACCCGGCCACCGGAGAACATGTGCGTGTCCTCCGCGCAGACCAGGCTCACGGGCGGCTGGTGGTGCTCGGCGCTCTCCAGCACCGACCGGACCGCGTCCGGTGAGAACCACCCGTTCGTGTCGTCGACCCCTGCGAGCTGGACGCCGGCGTTCCGCGCTGCCGCAGCGTGCTCGAAGGCCATGACGTGCGACTGCCGCCCTGCGACGACCGCCGTCGCTGGGCGCGCGAGGGTCCGGAGCGCCACTTGGTTCGCCATGACCCCGGAGCAGACGAACAGCGCCGCCTCCTTGCCGACCAGCTCGGCGAAGCGCTCCTCGAGCTCACGAACGGTCGGGTCCTCCCCGTAGCCGTCGTCCCCCACCTCGGCCTCGGCCATGGCCTGGCGCATCGCCGGAGTGGGTCGGGTGACGGTGTCCGACCGGAGATCGACCACGCCTGCGCTCATCTCCGCTCCTCTCCTCCGGCGGGTTCCGACTCGCCTCCGGCCGGTCCCGACTCGCCTCCGGCCGCCCGGACCGCCGCGAGGCTAGCCCCCCCCTGCCGCCCGGCGCGAACGCCGGCGGATACCCTCGGCCCCGTGCCAACGCCTCCTCCCGGGGCAGGCGCTCCCGGCTCACCGCACGAACCGCGCCCGGTGCGCCCGCCGGGCGCGGGGCGGGTCGGCCTCGCCGGGAGCCCCCTACCCCTCGCCACCGCCCTCGCAGGCGTCGCCGTCGAAGTCGCCGAGGCCGCCGGGCTGGTCCTCCGCGGAGGCGCCGGGCGCGCACGCCAGAGCGTCGAGACCAAGTCGAGCGAGACGGACATGGTGACCGACGTCGACCGCGCGAGCGAGGCGCTCGTCGCCCGACTGCTCGCCGCGCGCCGCCCTGACGACGGCCTCCTCGGGGAGGAGGGCGCCTCGAGGCCGAGCTCGAGCGGCATCACGTGGATCGTCGATCCCCTCGACGGCACGACCAACTACCTCTACGGGCTGCACCCCTCGGGCGTGTCGGTCGCCGCAGCCACGGCGGACGGCGTCCTGGCGGGCGCGGTCCACGACCCGTGGCGCGCCGAGACCTTCTGGGCCGCGGCCGGCGCGGGAGCCTGGGTCGGCACCACCCCTCTCCGACGACGCCCGGGACCACCCCTCGCGTCTGCGCTTGTCGGGACCGGTTTTGCCTATGACGCCCACCGCCGAGCGGCGCAAGCCGCGGCGCTGCGGACGGTGCTGCCGGCGGTGCGGGACATCCGCCGGGCGGGAGCCGCAGCGGTCGACCTCTGCTGGGTAGCCGCCGGCCGCCTCGTCGGCTTCTACGAGGCTGGGCTCCAGCCGTGGGACCACGCCGCGGCGCTCCTCGTGGTCCGCGAGGCAGGCGGGCGCGCCGACGAGCTCCCCGGGCGCGACGGCTGCCTCCCGACTGTCGTCGCGGCGGCCCCCGGGCTCTTCGACCCCCTGGTGTCGCTGCTCGAACGGGCGGGCGCCCGCGAGGTCCCGGCGGTCAGCCCCAGAAGACCTCGGCAACCTCGTGGACCAGCCCAGGATCGACCGTCTTGAGCGCAGCAACGGCCTCCGCCAGGGGCGCGCGGACGATCTGGTCCGCACGGAGCGCCACCATCATGCCGAACGCCCCGTCGTGGACCGCGTCGATCGCCGCGACGCCGAAGCGCGTGGCGAGCACCCGGTCGAAGGCGGTCGGGGTG
>JAJYGM010000090.1 GCA_021785095.1 Actinomycetes bacterium | reverse complement strand
GGACAGCGCATGCACACCCGTTACTTCCAGGTCGGCGGCGTGATCGAGGACATCCCGGCGGGTTTCGCGCAGAAGGTGAAGAAGTTCATCGATGAGATGCCGAGCCGCGCTGACCAGTACGCGGACCTGCTCGAGAAGAACGAGATCCTGCTCTCACGCCTGCGCGACACCTGCGTGCTCGACGAGCAGACGCTGCTCGGCCTCGGCGTCACCGGGCCGCTTCTGCGCGCCGCGGGCAACCCCTGGGATCTGCGCAAGGCCGCACCGTACTCGAGCTACGACCACTTCGACTTCAGGGTCCCGGTCGGGACGGTCGGCGACAACTACGACCGCTTCCGCGTGCGCCACGCCGAGCTGTATGAGTCGACCAAGATCATCGGACAGGCGCTCGCAGGCCTGCCGGAAGGGCCCCACATCGTCCAGGACCGCAAGGTGGCGCTGCCGCCGCGCCATGAGCTCGCGACCAGCATGGAGTCGCTGATCCACCACTTCAAGCTGGTGACGGAGGGCTTCCGTGTGCCGGAGGGCGAGTGCTACTACCCGCTCGAGTCGCCGCGCGGCGAGCTGGGCTGCTTCGTGCGCTCCGACGGCTCCGCCAAGCCCGCCCGCGTGCACATGCGCGACCCCAGCTTCATCAACCTGCAGGCGACTGCGCCGATGGTCAAGGACGCCTACATCGCCGACCTGATCGCGACGCTGGCGATGGTCGACCCCGTCCTGGGCGGCGTGGACCGATGAGCGCGATCGACCGCCGGCCGCCGGTCCCACGCTACGCGCACGGCTCCCGGGTACCGGGCTGGGACGAGGCCGTGGACCTGGAGAAGCCGCCCGCGACCGTCCCGGACCCGGCGCTCACGCCCGTGCCGGACGAGCTTCGCGAGGCGATCGAGGCCGAGATGGCCAAGTACCCCGACCGCCGCTCCGCGTCGATCCCGGCGCTTCACCTCGCGCAGCGCCACCACGGCTGGTGCTCGCCCGAGGCGATCGCCCAGGTCGCCTGTGTGATGCGCCTGACCCCCGCGTACCTGACGTCCGTGGCGAGCTTCTACGACATGTTCTACCTCGAGCCCAAGGCCGCTCACGAGGTTTACGTCTGCACCAACATCACCTGCTCGCTGCTCGGCGCCGACGAGCTCTATGAGCGCATGTGCCAGGCCGCGCAGGGGCACGACATCACCGTGCGCGGCTTCGAGTGTCTCGGTGCCTGCGACATCGCGCCGATGGCGTCCGTGGACGGAGAGTACGTCGGCCCGCTCAACCTCGACGATGCGTCGCTGATCGTCGAGGACATCGATGCGGGCAGGACGGTGCTGGAGCACAAGCAGCTGCGCCACCGCGCCTGCGCCGACCCGGGAGCGAGAAGTGAGTAGACACCTGCTGTTCGATCGCATCGACGAGCCAGGCCTGAACACGATCGGCGTGTACGAGCGCCGCGGCGGCTACAGCGCCATGCGCAAGGCGCTGCAGATGCCGCCGGAGGCGATCATCGAGGAGATCAAGCAGTCTGCGATCCGCGGTCGTGGCGGCGCCGGCTTCCAGATGGGGCAGAAGGCGTCGTTTCTGCCCAAGGGCGAGATGGCCAAGTATCTGGTCTGCAACGCCGACGAGTCCGAGCCGGGCACCTTCAAGGACCGCGAGCTGATGCAGAAGTCCCCGCACACGCTGGTCGAGGGGATCATCATCACAACGTATGCGACCGGCATTCACCGCGCCTTCATCTACATCCGCGGCGAGTACCAGCTGCAGGCCGACATCCTCGACCAGGCGGTGGCCGAGGCCAGGGCGGCCGGCTACCTCGGGGAGAACATCCTCGGCTCCGGCCACAGCCTCGAGCTGGTCGTGCACCGTGGCGCCGGCGCCTACATCTGCGGCGAGGAGACCGGGCTCCTGGACTCGCTCGAGGGCAAGCGCGGCAACCCGCGGCTGAAGCCGCCGTTCCCCGCGATCGAGGGGCTCTACGCCGGCCCGACGCTGGTCAACAACGTCGAGACGCTCGGCACGGTGCCGACGATCATCAACATGGGCGGCGCCGAGTACGCCAAGATCGGCACCCAGGGCTCCACCGGCACCAAGCTGATCTCGGTCTCCGGGGATGTGCAGCGGCCCGGCAACTACGAGATCGAGCTCGGCATGCCGAGCCGCGAGATCATCTACGGGCTCTGCGGCGGCCCGCGCGACGGGCGCAGCGTCAAGATGTGGTTCCCCGGCGGCTCCAGCTCGCCGGTGCTGCTCGAAGCCGACCTCGACCTCGCCTACGACTTCGACACCATGGCCAAGGCCGGGTCGATGCTCGGTTCGGGGGCGATCATCGTCGTGGACGACAGCCACTCGGCGCTCGAGGTGATGCAGAAGGTCGTCAAGTTCTACGCGCACGAGTCCTGCGGCAAGTGCGTGCCCTGCCGCGAGGGCACCAACTGGACGCTCAAGATGATCGAGCGGATCGAGGCGGGCGAGTCCACGCCCATGGACCTGGACATCCTCGCCTCGGCGCAGAGCCAGATCATCGGCCACTGCCTGTGCGTGCTCGGCGACGCGATGGCGATGCCGGTAGGCTCGATCGTCGAGAAGTTCCGCGACGAGCTCGCGGAGGAGATCGAGGCCGCGCGCGAGCGCGCCAACTCACTCACCTATGCCACGGCCTGAACGCAAGCTCATAAACCTCACGATCGATGGTCGCGAGGTGCAGGCCGTGGAGGGCACGATGCTCGTCGACGCGGCCCGCGCCGCCGACGTGGAGATCCCCTACTTCTGCTACGAGCCCAAGCTGGGGGCGCCGGTCGGCGCCTGCCGCATGTGCCTGGTGGAGATCGAGGGCATCCCCAAGCTGCAGACCTCCTGCTCGACCCCGGTGCGCGACGGCATGGTCGTCAACACGACCGTCGAGCGCGTCAAGGAGGCGCAGAACTCGATCGTCGAGTTCCTGCTCGTCAACCATCCGCTGGACTGCCCGGTCTGTGACAAGGGCGGCGAGTGCCCGCTGCAGGACATCACCTTCGGCTGGGGCAAGGGCCGCACACGCGTGATCGAGCCCAAGCGCCACTTCGTCAAGCCGCTCGCGCTCTCACCGCTGATCGCGATCGACCGCGAGCGCTGCATCCTCTGCTATCGCTGCGTGCGCTTCAGCCAGGAGGTCGCCGAGGACTGGCAGCTGATCTTCACCGAGCGCGGCGCGCACACGTTCGTCGGCACGCACGACGGGCACCCCTACGTGGCCCCGTTCTCCGGCAACATCATCGAGCTGTGCCCCGTCGGGGCGCTCACCTCGCGCCCGTACCGCTTCCGCGCGCGGCCCTGGGACGTGGAGGGCTCCGGCGGCGTCTGCACGCTCTGCCCGTCGCAGTGCAACGTCGAGTTCACCGTGCGCGACGACAAGGTCACGCGCGTGCTGGCGCGCGAGAACCCGGGTGTCGACGACGGCTGGCTCTGCGACAAGGGCCGCTTCGCCTACCAGGCGATCCACGTCGACGAGCGGATCACGACCCCGCTCGTGCGCGGCGCGGACGGCGAGCTGCGGCCGGCCGGCTGGGACGAGGCGCTCGAGGCGGCGGGGGCGCTGGCCGAGCACCGCGGCAGCGCCGCCGCGCTGGTCGGCGGCCAGGCCAGCAACGAGGAGGCGTTCCTGCTCGCCCGGCTGCTGCGCGAAGGGCTCGGATCGGGCGACATCGACTCTCGGCTCGGGGCCGCGGGCGAGCTCGACCTGAACCTCATGCGCGCGCTGGCCGCGCCCGCGCTGCAGGCGAGCGTGAGCGACCTGGAGTTCGCGCACACCGTACTGGTGCTCGGAACCGAGCCGATCGACGACTC
The DNA here is from genome assembly GCA_021785095.1 of Actinomycetes bacterium. Next base: position 176 of record JAJYGM010000090.1, on the reverse strand, counting down.
GCCGATCCTCGACCTGCGCATCCGCAAGGGGGTGCGGCGCAACGGCGTCAAGCTCGCCATTGCCAGCGCAAGGCCGAGCGCCCTGGATCACAACGCCAAGCTCGCGATCCGCTTCGCCCCCGGCGGCGAGGCCGAGTTCCTCGCGTCGCTCGAGTGGGCGCTCGGGACGCCCGGCT
>JAJYGM010000519.1 GCA_021785095.1 Actinomycetes bacterium | reverse complement strand
AGCTCCACGGGCCTGGGGCAATTCAGTGATCGAGAGTGGGGAATCTCGGTGATCGGCAGCAACGGCGCTCCGAGTCGTCGGCACGTCGAGGCCGCTGATCGTCCGGTTGTCCGGACCATCTGGTGCCCGGCGCCCGTGCGCTGACAGATACAGGCCCGTGCCGGCCGCCGCCTGTGCCTAGGCCATCACCGGAGCCACGTATCGGGGAGCTGATCGGGAAACGTCATGGGGCGGGTGATACCGGAACGACCGGGACCAGGGCGCATTCGTCTTGGATGGTGACGTCGAGGGCTCGACTTGCGGGGTAGTCAGGTCTGCAGTCGCCGCTGAGCTACCGACACTTGGGGCCCAACGTTGACACGCATCGCGGTCACTGCCTGAAGCCCGGTTCAATCCGGGCCGGAGGCTCGGAAGACCGGGCTGCTGATTCTGAGAGTCCCATCCCTGGCGTCCGCCTCCCCGCCTCGGTGAGGACCTCAGTTCAACAGCTGCGGCGGGAAGGAGGTACGCCGCGCTGAGGGTCGCGGCCAATGCGCTCAGGAGCGGTTTGGCTTCTCGAGGAGGCTGAACGCCCGCCGGTAGCCGGTGGGGGTGACTCCGAGATCGGTTCTGAATCGGCTGCGCAAGTTGGCGGCGCTGCCGATCCCGGACCGCTCGGCTACGAGGTCGACCGATAGGTGCGTGGTCTCGAGGAGCTCACGCGCCAGACTAAGGCGTTCCCGCAGGAGCCAGTGCTGTGGCGTGAGCCCCGTCTCGGAAACGAACCACCGGGCGAGGGTGCGGTCGCTGGTCGAGGCCCGGCGGGCGAGGCCTGAAACGCTGAGGCCTTCAGCGATGTGGTGGCGTGCCCAGTCGAGAAGGTCGCCGAGCCGAGCCGAGCGCTCAAGGGCGGGCCTGCGGGCGAACTGGGCTTGGGAGCCGTCGCGGTGGGGTTGGACGACCATGCGGGCGGCGAGCTCGGTGGCGATCGCGGCGCCGAAGTCGTGGCGGACGAGCTCGAGGCAGAGGTCGATGCCGGCAGCCGTGCCCGCCGAGGTCCAGATGGTGCCGTCCTGAACGTAGAGCCGGGGGGCGGTTACGAGGACGGAGGGGTAGCGCCTGGCGAGCTCTTCGGCGTGCATCCAGTGCGTGGTGGCCTGCTTCCCGTCGAGAAGGCCAGCTTTGGCGAGCACGAACGCTCCGGAGCAGACAGCCGCGATCCGCGCCCCGCGCTGGTTGGCCAGACGTAGAGCCTCGAGCAGCGCTGGTGGGGGCTCGTCATGCACGCTGCGGCAGCCGGGGACGATCACAGTGTCCGCTTCGGCGAGCTCCTGGAGTGTGCCCGGCTGCGCGGCGACGAACCCGGCCGCGATTGCGGCACCTGGCGTGGTGGGGCAGAGCTCGAAGTCGTACCAGCCGGGGACGAGGTCGCTCCGGTCTACGCCGAAGACCTCGCATGCGATCGCCAGCTCGAACACCGGAGTCCCCGGGATCACCGCCACGCGCACACGGGGAGTGTGATGTGACGCAGGAGCCGCGGTGTCGGATTCCTTTCGCATAATGGCTAATCTACCAGTCGATCCGCGAGGCCGCGCCCGTCAGGCTAGGTGCCATGCGCAACACCAGTGGCCTATCCGAGGGCGGCTTGCCGGCCGAGGCGCCCGACGCGACACCTGAAGTTGGGATTTCCCGGCGGGGGATCGGGACCGGCCAGGGTGTCGCGCTGTATCTAAGCGCCGTCGTCGGCGCAGGCGTGCTCGTGTTGCCGGGCCAGACAGCCAGCCTGGCTGGTCCCGCTGTGCTAGTCGCCTGGGCTTTCAGCTGCCTGCTCGGAGCCCTGCTGGCGGCCACATTCGCAGCTTTGGCGTCGCGCATGCCCGACGCAGGCGGCGTGGCCACCTACGCGACCGCTGCCTTCAACCAACGCGTCGGCGGCGTCACCGGCTGGTGGTACCTCGTCGCGGGTTCGGTGGGGCAGGCGGTCGTGCCGCTCACTGGCGGCTACTACCTCGCCGACGCCCTCGGCGTAGGACAGTGGTGGGCTTACCTGATCGCACTTTCGATCCTTGCAGTGGCGCTCTGCTCGAACCTGTCAGGGATCCGGGTCAGCGCCAGGATACAAGTCGCGCTCGCAGTGGCCGTTGGTGTGATCCTCTTCGTAGCGTCTGTCGCCGGGATATCCCACGCCGAAGCAGGTGCGTTCAGCCCCTTCGCTCCGCATGGGCTTCCCGGAGTCGGAAAGGCCGTAGTCGTGTTGTTCTTCGCGTTCGCCGGCTGGGAAGCAGTCGCACACCTTGCTGGCGAGTTCCGAGATCCCCGCCGCGACCTGCCGAAGGCTACTGCGATCACTGTCGTGCTCGTCAGCGTCTTGTACCTCGCAATCGCCGTTGCGGTGGTGGTCACCCGGTCCTACGGCACGGCCCAGCTCGATCACCTAGCCGTCGGCCGGCTTCTCTCCCGGGGACTTGGCCTGGGCGCTGTTGATGCCGCAGCTGGGGCCGCGTTGGCGATCAGCCTGGCAACGACCAACGCATTCGTGGCCTCGGTCTCGCGACTCGCCTACGCCCTCGCCCGAGAGGACTGGCTGCCTCAGCCGATCAGGCACCTAAGCAACCGCAATGTGCCCACCGGCGGGGTGTGGCTCGTCACTGGAGTCGGAGGAGCCGGCCTTCTGGTCGCCTGGATCGCACGGTTAGGTACGCAGCAGATCGTCTTCGTTCCAGCGACCCTGGTGCTCGGCGTGTACCTGATCGCGACCGCGTCGGCAGTCAAACTGATCCATGGTCCCACCCGCTCGCTCGCTGCGGCGGCTCTCGTCCTGACCGCTTGCGCCGCACCGTTCTCCTTCGGCTACCTGCTCATCCCGGTCGTCGTCACGATCGCAGCGATCGGCTACCGCCACTTCCACCTCCGGCGCTTGGTCTCGCTCGGCCGGCAGGGCCAGGCGCGAGACTCGGTCGAAACTGCGGACCAAGGGTGAATCGGTACTGCCCTGTCAAACACGAAGGACGATTGCGGGAGGGGGCGATCACCCTTAGCCGCCGGCACCGATCGCTTCTTCGAGCTAAAGCGGCTCCCGCGTCCGCGCTCCGGTATTGGACAGATGCGCTGCGCTGATGCCCTCGCTGCACCGAGCTAGCTTCGACGCGACCTGACCACCGTCGACCATGCCGTCACCGACTACGTGTCCAACGCCCGTCTCAATGCCGCCTGCATCCGCCTTGGCATCCGCGCTCGATGTGAGGGATCTGCTGAGGCGCTGGTCCACGGCGGACCAGGGCCATTCGAGGCGCCTCCAGCGGCAGCTCGCTGCGGAGGTGGTCGGATATGGCCCAGCCCACCACCCGCCGCGAGAACCAATCCAGGAGAACGGCCAGGTACAGCCAACGTTCCCCGGTCCGGAAGTAGGTGATGTCGCCGACCCAGAGCTGGTTGGTGGCGGTGGAAGCGAAGTCCCGCCGGATCAGGTCGGGGAACTGGGTGAGAGGGTCAGAGACCGTGGTGCAGCGGAGGCGCCGGGGGTGGTGCCCCGCCAGTCCGACCAAGCGCATGAGCCATGCCACCCGCTTGCGCGAGGGGCCCTGGCCGATGGTCCGGAGCTCGGCTTGGACCCGGGTGCTCCGTAGGTCTGCCGGCTGTGGGTGTGGATGGTGCGGATCTTCTCAGTGAGATGCGTGTCCGACCGGGCCAGCTCGGAGGACCCGGCCGGCACCATGAGCAGTGGGAGGCGCGTGAGACCTGCAGCAGGCGGCAGAGGGTCCTGGCTGCGGGGTCGACCCTCTCCACCTCGATGGACCGTTACCGGCTCACCGGGCTTTCCTTGCGAAGAAAGCCGCCGCCTTCTTGAGGATGGTGCGCTCCTCTTCCAGCACCCGTACTTGGCGCCGCAGGCGACTCAACTCCTCCCACTCCGCCACGCTGAGGCTGCTGCCCCGGTCCTCGGCCCGATGCCCATAGGTCCGGACCGCGCTCTCGGTCAAATCAAGGTCCCGGCTCACCTCGGCCA
>JAJYGM010000473.1 GCA_021785095.1 Actinomycetes bacterium | reverse complement strand
GGGCGCGGCGCGAACGGTGCGCGTCGAGGAGGAGCGGCTCCGCGCGTTGCGGGCGGCTGCCGCTCCGGCGCTCGGCGCGGCGGTGACCGAGCGCCTGCGCGAGCTGGCCATGCCCGACGCCGAGCTGTCTGTCTCAGTGGGCGAGGACGGGGCAGGCGACGCGGTGCAATTCTTCCTCGCGGCCAACCGCGGGGAGCCCGCGCAGCCGCTCGTTCGGGTGGCCTCTGGGGGGGAGCTCTCTCGGACGATGCTCGCGCTGCGCCTCGTCGTGGAAGGCGGGGCGCCCACGATGCTCTTCGACGAGGTGGACGCCGGGGTCGGGGGCACCGCTGCTCTGGCGCTCGCCGGCGCCCTTCGCGCGGTCGCCGCGCACCGCCAGGTGCTCGTGGTCACGCACCTTGCGCAGGTGGCCGCCTTCGCGAGCTGCCAGGTCGCCGTCTTCAAGGCGGCCGACGAGCACGGCCGGACCGTGGCCACGGCGCATGTGCTCGACCCCGAGGCGAGGATCGTCGAGCTCTCCCGTATGCTCTCCGGCCACCCTGACAGCCCGACCGCCCGTGCGCACGCCGAGGAGCTGCTCTCGCTGGGCGCGCGGTCCACCAGAGGGGCAGGGCGCGACGGGTAGCGTGTAGTGGTGCACCTCCTATCTCGACATGACAGCCCGTCCGGCGCGTCCGGGGATCCCTTGCGCCCGGCGTGCCGCCGCACCCGGCGCTCGTGCGCCCGGACGCCCAAGAGCGAGACCACGACTCCCAAGCGCGACGAGGAGGCCGTGACCCGTTGAGCAAGTTCGTCTTCTTCACCGGGGGCGTCTCGAGCTCCCTCGGCAAGGGGCTCACCGCGTCGTCGCTCGGCCGCCTCCTCAAGTGCCGGGGGCTCAAGGTCACGATGTGCAAGCTCGACCCCTACATCAACGTCGACCCCGGCACGATGAACCCGGGCGAGCACGGGGAGGTCTTCGTCACCGAGGACGGCGGGGAGACCGACCTCGACCTCGGCCACTACGAGCGGTTCATCGACGAGAACCTGGGCCGCAGCTCCAACACCACGACCGGCTCCATCTACTCCTCCGTCATCTCCAAGGAGCGCCGCGGGGACTACCTCGGCAAGACGGTCCAGGTCATCCCCCACGTGACCGACGAGATCAAAGACCGTGTGCTGCGGCTCGCCGGCGAGGACGTCGACGTCGTGATCGTCGAGATCGGGGGCACCGTCGGGGACATCGAGATCGTCCCGTACCTGGAGGCGATCCGCCAGTTCCGCCGTGACGTCGGCCGGCAGAACGTCTGCTACGTCCACCTCACGCTGGTGCCGTACCTCGCGCCCTCCGGAGAGCAGAAGACCAAGCCCACGCAGCACTCGGTCACCGAGCTGCGCAGCCGAGGCATCCAACCCGACGTCATCGTCTGCCGCAGCGACAAGGACATCTCCCAGAGCCTCAAGCGGAAGATCTCGCTGCTCTGCGACGTGCCCATCGAGGCCGTCATCTCGGCGATCGACGCCGAGAGCATCTACGAGATCCCGCTGGTGCTCCACGAAGAAGGGCTGGACGCCGTGATCTGCACGACGCTCGGGATGGAGCCCGCGGAGCACCCCATCGCGCTCGGCGATTGGGAGGAGCTCGTCCACCATGTGCGTACCGCAGAGCGCGAGGTGCGCGTCGGCATCGTCGGCAAGTACGTGAACCTGCCGGACGCCTACCTCTCCGTGGTCGAGGCGCTCCGCCACGCAGGGTTCCACCACGGGGTCCAGGTCCGGCTCGAATGGATCGACGCCGAGATCGTGCCCGACCTCGTGCCCGACCTCTCCTCCGACCTCGCGCCCAGCGACCGCCTCCACGATCTCGACGCCATGGTCATCCCCGGCGGGTTCGGCGAGCGAGGCATCGAGGGGATGGTGGCTGCCGCCAGGTACGCACGCGAGCACGGGATCCCGTGCCTCGGCCTGTGCCTCGGGCTCCAGGTGATGGTCGTCGAGGTCGCGCGCGACCTTGCGGGCCTCACCGACGCCAACTCTCGCGAGTTCGACTCGCGCACCCCGCACCCGGTCATCGACCTCATGGAGGACCAGGCTGACGTGGTGGACAAAGGCGGCACCATGCGGCTCGGGTCGTACCCCGCGATGTTGGCGCCGGGCTCCCAGGTCGCCCAGATCTACGGAGCGAGCGCCGTGACCGAACGGCACCGCCACCGCTACGAGGTGAACCCCCGCTACCGCGCGCGGCTCGAAGCCGCGGGGCTGCGCTGCTCGGGAGCCTCCCCCGACGACCGCCTGGTGGAATTCGTCGAGCTGACCGGGCACCCCTTCTGGATCGGCACCCAGGCCCATCCCGAGTTCAAGAGCCGCCCGGACCGCCCGCACCCGCTCTTCCGGGCGCTCGTCGGGGCGGCCCGCCAGCGCGCGGAGGGGCGCGAGCCGCGGCTCATCGACATCGGCGACCTCGACTTCGTGGGCTGACCCGTGCCGGGACCCATGAGCGAGGACGCGCCGCTCGAAGGCTTCCGGCAGCTCTTAGAACGTCCACGCTTCGCCAGCCACGTCTTCGAGGTGCGCACGGTCTCGTACTTGGACCCCGACGGCAACCAGTTCGAGCGCGACGTCGTGCGCCACCCCGGCGCGGTCTCGATCGTCCCGGCCCACGAGGACGGGACCGTCACCTTGGTCCGCCAGATGCGCGTCGCGCTCGGCGCCTTGGTCCTCGAAGCGCCTGCCGGCACGTGCGACGTCGACGGAGAGGACCCCGAGGAGACGGCACGGCGCGAGCTCGAGGAGGAGGCAGGCCTGCGCGCTCGGCGCCTCGAGCGCCTCGGCGGCGTCTTCAACTCGCCGGGCTACACCGACCAACGCACGATCCTCTACCTCGCGACGGACCTCTTGGCATGCAAGGCTCGCCCCCACGGCGTCGAGGAGCGTTGGATGGCGACCGAGCGCGTCGCGCTCGCCGACGTCGAGCGGCTCGTCGCAGGCGGCCAGCTCCTCGACGCGACGACCATCGTCGCCCTCCTGCTCGCCCGCCGGGTGCTCGAGAGGTGACGGGGCTCGCCGGCGCGCTCAGCCCGTCGGCCGAGGAGTACCTTTCCTGGCTCTCGGTCGAGCGTGGGCGCGCGGGGAACACGCTCAAGGCGTACAGGAGCGACCTCGTGCACTACGAGGCCGCGCTCGCCGCCCGTGGCCGGACGCCGATCGACGCCGATCGAGAGGAGGTCGAGCGCTACGTCGCCACCCTGCGCACGGAGGGCAGGAGCGCTGCGTCGGTCGCGCGGGCCGTCTCCTCGCTACGCGGCCTGCACCGCTTCCTCGTCGACGAGGGCACTGTCGCCATCGACCCGACGGCCGATCTCGAGGCGGGGCGGGTCCCGGCGCGCCTTCCCAAGGCCCTCCGCGAAGACGACGTCGCACGCATCCTCGAAGGGGTCTCGGGGGACGACCCGATCGCTCGGCGCGACCGCGCGCTGCTCGAGCTGCTCTACGCGACCGGCGCGCGCGTCTCGGAAGCGGTCGGGTTGAACCTCACCGACCTCGCCGGGGGCGACGGGCTGGTGCGCCTCTACGGAAAGGGCTCCAAGGAGCGGCTGGTGCCGGTCGGCAGCCATGCGGCCAGCGCACTCGCCCGGTGGCTGGGGCCGAACGGACGCGAGGTGCTCTCGCCGGAGCGCTGGCGCCGCAAGGGCGACGCCGAAGCCGTGTTCTTGAACACTCGAGGGAACCGGCTCTCCCGCCAGAGCGCCTTCGCCATCGTCCGCTCCCGCGGCGAGGCTGTCGGCGTCGAGCTCGGGCCCCACTCACTGCGCCACTCCTGCGCGACCCACATGCTCGCCCACGGCGCCGACGTGCGGATCGTCCAAGAGCTCCTCGGCCACGCGTCCGTCACGACCACGCAGCTCTACACGAAGGTCACCAGCGACCACCTGCGCGCCGCCTACGAGGCCGCGCACCCAAGGGCCAGGGCGCCCGCGAGGGAGCCGCCCGCGACCCCCGTCGCGGCTCTTGAC